>JANLUG010001008.1:0-2088 GCA_031363335.1 Gammaproteobacteria bacterium | reverse complement strand
CGAAGGCGTGCGCATCATCGGCACTGCCCGCGCACATACCGGCGTCGTTTCGTTCCTGATCGACGGCAGCCATCCGCAGGATGTCGGCACGCTGCTCGACCAACAATCGATCGCCGTTCGTTCCGGCCACCATTGCGCGATGCCGTTGATGCAACGCCTTGGCATTCCTGGAACCGTACGCGCTTCCTTCGGTCTGTATAATTCCGAACGCGATGTAGATCGGCTGGTTGCGGGAATCGATAAGGTACGGAAATTCCTGTAGCCCGACGCTGCCATTGGAGACTGCCATGACGATCCAGACATTCGATCCGAAAACGTCGGTCATCACGATGACACCCGACGCGGCTGCGCACATCAGGCGTCAGCTGCTTGCGACGGGGCGAGACGCGCTGCGCCTCGCGGTCACCGAAAGCGGCTGTTCCGGCTATATGTATGAACTCGGCTACACCGACACCGCCGCGGATACGGACCTCGTCTGCGAAGTGGCGCCCGGCGTGCGCGTCTACGTGGCCGTCGACGTGCTGCCGTTGGTTCGCGGCACCGAAATCGACTACGTGCGCGAAGGCATCAACGCAGCGCTGAAGTTCAAGAACCCGAATGCCGAAGCCGAGTGCGGTTGCGGTGAAAGTTTCTCGGTAGCCAAAACGGCCGCGCACTGATGGAACGCCGCCTCGTCGTCGTCAAACGCGATTGCCCCGCACGGCTCGTGCCGACGGGCACGCCGGTGATGGTACCTGGCGGGACATTCGTGACGCTGACGCAATCGTTAGGGGGCACCTACACGATCGTCTACAACGGCAATATGGCGCGCATCGACGGCGCCGATGCCGACGCACTCGGCTTCAAAGTGGATCTGCCGGACTACGAACCGAAAGCCGACGGCAGCATCAACACCGACCAGGTCCACGACACGCTGAAGACGATCTACGACCCCGAAATTGCGGTGAACATCGTCGATCTCGGCCTCGTCTACGATTGCGCGATCGATTCCGGGAACCCGCATCGCATCAACATCCGCATGACGCTGACGGCACCGGGTTGCGGCATGGGTCCGGTACTCGTCGATGAAATCAAACTGCGGCTGCTGCGCGTGCCGAACGTCGCAGAGGTCGACGTGGAACTGGTTTTCGATCCGCCGTGGAGCCGCGACATGATGACCGAGGAGGCGCAGCTCGAACTCGGGCTGTTCTGATGGCCGCGCCGTCGCTCGACGAAATCCGCGAGAGCTTCGCGTTCTTCGACGATTGGGAAGACCGCTACAAATTCATCATCGATCTCGGCCGCGGCTTATCGCCGATGGCCGACACGCTCAAGATCGATGCGAACATCGTGCGCGGTTGTCAGAGCCAGGTGTGGATCGATCACGCCCTCACCGACGGCCGCCTGCATTTCACAATCGACAGCGACGCGCTGATCGTGCGCGGCCTGATCGCGATCGCGCTGGCCGCGTTCGACGGACGCGCGCCGGCCGCGATCCTCGCTTACGACATCGATGCGCTATTCAAGGATCTCGACCTGCTGCGTCACCTCAGCCCGACGCGCGGCAACGGTCTTGCCGCACTGGTCCGCCGCATCCGCGACATTGCCGCGTCGGCCGAGGTATCGCACGACGCATCGCGGTAGCCGACGCGCAGCTACGCTCGTCTTTGCTTGCATGGTGTATGACCCCGTCATAGGATTCGGCGTCTGCTAACGAGAAGACATACAACATGCGTGTTATCGGAAAGGTTGTCGAAGAGGAATCGGGGAAGCCGCTGGGGGGTTTAAAGGTCCGCGCGTTCGACAAAGATCTCATATTTGACGACAAGCTCGGCGTCGCGACCACAAGTGCCACCGGCGAGTTCAGAATCGACTACTCGCAATTGGATTTCAGCTCCATCTTCGGAACCGAGACCATGCCCGAGCTCTACATTCGCATTTTCGATGCGGCCGATAAGAAGCTGCTCTTCACATCCGAGAAGTCGATTCGCAAAGACCCCAAGGTCGAAGAGCGCTACGACATCAAAATTCCAAAGGCGAAGCTCGGTTAGCCTTGCGCTGAATACCAGTCCAGAACACGCAGTGCCCGGAGCGTGTTCCAGCGGCTCG
>JANLUG010000996.1:0-2209 GCA_031363335.1 Gammaproteobacteria bacterium | reverse complement strand
ACGATTAAGCGCGTTTTCGCGGAGAGGTCTTGCGTCGTCGGGGTGCAGGCTTTTCGATCATGCTGGCGACGCTGCGGTTCTCGAGGATGTCCGCCGTCGCATCGCGCACCTCGAGCAACACCTTACGGATCGGACACGTGTCGGCATCCAGGCAATCGTCGCACTTTCGATACGCCATGCGACTGGCGCATGGCGACAGCGCCAGCGGCCCGTCGATGGTGCGGATCACTTCGGCGAGTTCGATTTCGGTCGCTGGCCGCCCCAGCGTATAGCCGCCGAGTTTGCCGCGCGTGCTGTGCACGAGACCGCGCTTCTTCAGGTCGAGCAGAATCTGCTCCAGAAATTTGCGCGGCACGCGGGCTGCGTCGGCGATTTCCGCGATCTGCGCTTGCGTGCCCGGTTCCATTTCGGCAAGTGCGGTTAAGGCGCGCAGCGCGTATCGGGCTTTCTGAGACAGCATCTGGCGTCGGTCCGGCATTGGATGACACGTATCTTCTGCGCTTTGTCGTCGAGGTTTCAAGCGAACGGCCAGACCGACGTCGCGCTTTCTGATCGGACGGCGCGAACTCCCTTCTCGTGGCCATGATCAATTCGATATTCCCATTGAGACTTGCCTTGTTCCATTAAGTCTATTGATCCAGTAGAGATACTCGCGTAAAAAGGCGCAACTTTTTGGGGCAGACCGTCTGGACCGCGGCGCGAGCTGCAGCTTCTTTCAAATTCGTAGGGGTAAGAACATCAGACCGGAACGACTTTTGGCTGTGTGGCTGGCAGGCTTAGTGGCCCTGTTGGCGATGCCTGCCGTCGCATCTGACGTTGCGCCGTCGCTCGTCAACGGGCGCCCCACGCTCACGTCGGCCGACGGCGCCTTCTCGGCGTCATTGCGCTCGCTGGTGCAGTTCGACATGGGCTATTACGACCAGGCCGCGCCGCCAAGAGCGCCGCAGCTGTCGAACGGTTCCGACTTCCGCCGCGCCCGCATCGGGATCGACGGGAAGGTGTACACCGATTGGGAATACAGCTTCATCTACGACTTCGGCGGCAGCGGGGTGGAAGGCTCCTCGATTTCCGCCGCGTACGTGCAATACAACGGTTTGAATCCTTTGCTGCTCAGGCTCGGGGCGTTTGCGCCGTACGCGAACGTGGGAGACAGTTCGGGCTCCTCCGACCTGATGTTCCTTGAGCGTGCAACCGTCACCGAGATTCAGCGCGGTCTGAGCTCCTCACCGGATTCGAAGATCGTCGTCGGTTTGAACGGCACGTCGATTTTTCAACCCGCCGGCGTCAATCCGCCGCCCGGCGTTGCCCTGAGCCTCGGCAACCCGCCGGAATTGCGGGTAGACGACACCGGCACGAACGGTGCGCCGACCAACCTGATTTCGACCGGCAACCTCAACGCCAACTCGCTCACTCAATGGGGCGTGGATGGCGCTGCGAACTACAAGAACTTCTACACGGAAGGCGGCTACTACTCGTACATCAACAACGCGATCAAGACGCAGCTGAGCTATCAGTACGTGACCGTCGATCGGTTGAACGTGGCCGGCCAGTCGCTCAACCAGGACATCGACCAGATCTCGATGCGCCTGCAGTTCGCCTTCTAAATCAAGAAACGAGTGGAGAATGTCGTGAATTTCAGATCTTTTGCGCGCGCTGCTGCGCTAGTTCTGGCGGCCGCGAGCGCCTTTCCGGCCGGTGCTGCTGACCAGGCACTGACGCTGTTGAACGTCTCGTTCGATCCAACGCGCGAACTATGGCGCGACATCAACGAGCACTTCATCGCCGACTACAAAGCGACGACGGGCATCGCATTGACGATCAACCAGTCGCACGGCGGCTCGAGCACGCAGGCGCGCGCTGTGATCGACGGGCTGGAGGCCGACGTGGTGTCGCTGGCGTCTTACATCGATACGAATGCGATCGCCAAGCGAGGGCTGATCAAATCGCCGTGGGTCGATCATTTCCCCAATCGTTCGCTGCCGTATACCTCGACGATCGTGTTCGTAGTGCGCAAAGGCAATCCGTGGAAGATCACGGACTGGCCGGATCTTGTGAAGCCCGGCGTCGAGATCGTCACGCCGAATCCGAAGACGTCCGGCAACGGCTATCTGGCGTTCTTCAGCGCGTGGGGATCGGTCGTTCTGCGCGGCGGTTCCGAGGACCAGGCGAAGGCATTCCTGGCCGAACTGTACAAGCACGTGCCGGTGCT
>JANLUG010000986.1:0-2253 GCA_031363335.1 Gammaproteobacteria bacterium | reverse complement strand
CGCGAAGGACATGGTGATTCGCGGCGGCGAGAACATCGGCTGCCAGGAAGTCGAAGCGGCAATCTACGATCACCCATGCGTGTCCGAGTGCGCGGTATTCGGCGTGCCGGACGAACGTCTCGGTGAGTCGATCGCGGCGGTCGTGATGGTCAAACCCAATATGACACTGAAGCCTGACGACGTACGCGCGCACGTCGCCGCGCACCTCGCGCGGTTCAAGGTGCCGGAGCACGTGTGGGTACGCGTCGAACAACTACCGCGTATTGCGTCGGGCAAGATCTACAAACGCGGGCTGCGCGAAGAGGCGATCGCGGATCTGAAAGCGACGAGCCGCAAGGAATCGGCATGACGCGCAAGAAAGTCGCCATTCAGCTGCCGGCGATCGCGAAAGCCGGCAACATCGCGGAACGCTATGCGCTCGAACTCGAGGCGCTCCACCGCGTTGCGGACCTCGTCGAAGTACCCGGTACATCAGCCGCCGAATTTCTCGCCGGCGCGGCCGACGCCGATGCGCTGATCACGTCCTGGGGTATCCAGATCGACAGCCAGATCATCTCCGGGCTCGAACGCTGCGTGGTGATCGGTGTCGGCAGCGTCGGTGTGGACATGGTCGATGTCGATGCGGCAACGCAAGCCGGCATCGTGGTAACGAACGTGCCCGACGTGTTCATCGAGGAAGTGGCCGACCACGCCATGATGCTGTTGTTGGCGGCCGGCCGTCGCACCAAGCAGATGGACCAGATGGCCGGTTCCGGCGACTGGTTCAAGGGGCGCCCGGTGCTGTCCGACGTACCGCGACTGATGGGCCAGACGTTGGGGCTGATTGCCTTCGGCAACGTCGCGCGCTGCGTCGCGCGCCGCGCCAAGGCGTTCGGCCTGCACGTGATCGCGCACGACCCGTACGTCAGCGAATTGACGATCAGTGCCGAGGGTGTCGAGCCGGTGTCGCTCGCTGAACTGCTGGAGCGATCGGACTATGTATCGATGCATGCGCCGTTGAACGACGAAACGCGGCATATGTTGTCGACGGCGGCATTTGCTGCGATGAAGCGCACCGCCGTGGTGATCAATACCGGACGCGGGCCGACCATCGACGAAGCAGCCCTGATCAAGGCGCTGCGCGCAGGTGAGATTGCCGCGGCAGGTCTCGACGTGCTCGAACAGGAGCCGCCGGCGCGCGACAACCCGTTGTTGCAGATGCCCAACGTCATCGTCACGCCGCACGTCGCGTCCGCAACTACCCGGATGCGTCCGGAAACGCGACGCCGCGTCGGCCGCGAGGTCGCACTCGTGCTCAAAGGCAAATGGCCGATGAGTTGCGTCAACCCGACCGTATTGCCACGCACGACGCTCGAACGCTGGCAGCCGTATCCGATGGATCGCGGCCCCAACCGCTGAGCAACGACTAAACCTCGCTGTCGGGGCGCACTCGGCGAAACTGCACGAGCAGCAGCACGTCGTAGAGGATTTTGATTGCGCCGCCGATGATCAGCGGCCAACCGAACGCCGATAGCGTGAACAGGTACCCGGCGAGCATCGGACTCACTGCGGCCGCAAGGCTGCGTGGAACCGCGGTTGCGCTCGCTGCAGCCGGACGTTCCTCGGGCGTTACAACGGCCATCACATACGAGGTACGCGTCGGCACATCCATCTGCTGCAGCAAGCCGCGCGCGAGCAATAACGCGATGGCAATGGGCAGGTTCGGCGCGAACGGCAGCAGGATCAGGAAAAAGTTCGCGGGCAGATGCGTGAACACCATCGTATTGATCAATCCGAATCGCTTCGCGACCGGCACCGCAATCAGAAAAGAGACGGCCGAGCAGATGCTCGCCCAAAAGAAGATCGCGGCTGCCGTCGATACCGATAGTCCGAATCGCTGATACAGCCACAGCGCCAACATCGATTGAACGAAGAAGCCGGAACCGAACGAATCGAGCGCGAACAGCATCGTCAATCGATACACGATCCCTTTTGACGGACCGAGCGCAACCGGCGTAGCGGTGGGCGCCTCCACTGCGGGCGAGAGGCGTGCGTAGCAGGCAAGCGCGGCAATGCCGAGCGCGCCGTACAGCGCGAACATCAGTTGCGTCGCGTCGAGGCGATTGATGCTGAACGCGTACGACATCGATTCCGGAACCGAGGCCACGAGCACGCCCATGCCGCCGAACAGCGTGCCGACGAGGCTGTATCGGGCAAACAGCGCAGTTCTGTCCGCGGCAGATACGGATTGCGCGAGCACCGTTTGTTCGAGCG
>JANLUG010000954.1:0-8015 GCA_031363335.1 Gammaproteobacteria bacterium | reverse complement strand
AGAGCACCGGCCCGCTCAACAAGAAGCGCATGGAGACGATCGACGAAGAAGTCACCAAAGAGACGATCCGCTTCATGGCGGACGCGAAGAAGGCCGACAAACCGTTCTTCGTCTGGTGGAACTCCACTCGTATGCATATCTGGACGCGGCTCAAAGAGGCGTCACGCGGCAAGACCGGCCTCGGCATCTATCCCGACGGCATGGTCGAACATGATGCGATGGTCGGCGAGCTTCTGGATGCACTGAAGGAAATGGGCCTCGATGAGAACACCATCGTGATGTACTCCACCGACAACGGTGCCGAAGTATTCACGTGGCCCGACGGCGGCACTACGCCGTTCCGCGGCGAGAAGAATACGAACTGGGAAGGCGGTTATCGCGTACCGACGGCAATTCGCTGGCCGGGCGTCATCAAACCCGGCACCGTGCTCAACGACGTGTTCGCACACGAAGACATGTTGCCGACATTGCTCTCTGCCGCGGGCGTTCCCGACGTCAAAGAGCAACTCGCCAAGGGCATGAAGGTCGCCAACAAGACTTTCAAGGTGCACATCGACGGATACGATCTGACGGACGCCCTCGCCGGCAAGTCGCCTGGCCCGCGCCACGAGTTCTTCTACTTCAACGACGACGGCCAACTCGTAGGGCTTCGTTATGACCAGTGGAAGATCGTGTTCGCCGAGCAACAGGCGCATGGCGCCGACGTCTGGCGACAACCGTTCACAACGCTGCGAGCACCGAAGATCTTCAACATTCGTACCGACCCGTTCGAAATCGGTGATGTAGAGGCAATGGACTGGAACCGCTGGTGGATCGAGCACATCTTCCTGCTGCTGCCCGCACAGCAATATGTCGGCCAGTTCATCGGAACCTTCAGAGAGTTCCCGCCGAGCCAGAAGGGTGGATCGTTCAACCTCGACGCCGTAATGAAGACGATGCAGGACACTGGAAGGACGGATTGACGACCCCCGCACCCGGGCTGATCACCTGACGATTTCGCGTGGGCGCGGCGGAAAATGCCGCGCCCACGTCCGTTGACGGCACTTGCGCACAGTCTGCGGCTGACATTGCGTTCTGAAAGTATATACTTCGCGTATATATTCGGAGGGATGCCATGGCCAGAACAAAAGTGTTTCGCAGCGGCAATTCGCAGGCGGTCCGGATTCCCAGAGAGTTCCAGTTCGAAACCGATGAAGTCGAAATCGAACGCCGCGGCGACGAGGTGGTTCTGCGGCCACCGGTCCGCAACCTTCGCGGCGCGTATGAAGCGCTGGCCGCCTTGCCGGAAGACTTCTTCGCCGAAGGACGGGAAGACTCACCGCCGCAATCGAGGAAGGGTCTCTGATGCCACCGGCCAAACTGCTCGACACCAACATCTGCATTTACATCGCGCGCAACCAGCCCGCGACTGTTGCGCGCCGGTTTGCCCGCGCGGCGCCGGGGACGTTGGCCATCTCGATCATCACCTGGGGCGAACTCTGTTTTGGTGCGGCCAAAAGCAAAGATCGTTCCCATGTGAATACCTTACTGGACCAGTTTTCCCGTTTGGTGGCGATTCTCCCGCTCCCTCCGGAGGCTGGACCGCACTATGGGGACGTAAGGGCAGTATTGGAAAAGGTCGGCAAGCCGATCGGCAACAATGACCTCTGGATCGCCGCACATGCGTTGACGCTGGGTGTGCCGCTCGTCAGCAACAACGCACGCGAATTCGAGCGGGTGCCAGGGCTGAAGCTCGAGAACTGGGTTTGAAGATTGGCTACCGTGAGCTGCCGCGCTCTGATAGCCAGATGCCGCCGAACGCGAGGCCGAGCGCGGCGGCGTGATACCAGTGGAACTGCTCGCCGAGCAGCAGCACGGCGAGTGCTGCGGCGAGCACCGGCGTGAGGTTCACGAACAACCCCGCGCGGCCCGGGCCGATCAGTTCGACGCCGCGCATGAACAGCAGTTGCGACAGCAGCGACGGCAGCAGCGCGATTGCGACGATCAACCACCAGCCGTTGCCGGTAGGCCAGATGAGATCACCGGCAAGCCATTCGTAGAGCGCGAACGGAATTGACGTGACGAACGCGGCGCCGGCCATGACGGCGAAGAACGCGAGCGCCGAAGCCGCCGGCCGCGAGCGCAGCGCCACTGCGTATGCCGCGTAAAGCACCGTCGCGCCGATCATGATCAGGTCGCCTTCGTTGAATTGCGTCGCAAGCAGGTTCTGCAAGTCGCCGCGCGTGGCGACCAGCGTCACGCCAAGGATGGCAGTCATCACGCCGACGCCCTGCAGCAACGTCACCGGCGTGCGGAAGCGCACGAACGCTATCAGGAAGATGAAGATCGGCATTACCGCCTGAATGATGCCGAGGTTGATCGCGCTGGTGTGGTGCGCGGCCACGTAGAACAGCACGTTGAACACGGTGTAGCCGAATGCGCCCATTGCGGCGATGCGCGGCAGATGCGGCGCGAGCTTCGGCCAATCCTTCTGCAGCGGGCGACGCGCAATCACCGCGAGCACGCACAGCACGAACAGCCAACGCAGCGTGACGAGCGCCATCGGCGATACTTCGCCGACGGCGAGCCGCGCGAAGATCGTATTCGCCGCCCAGCACAACGACGTGATGCTGAGCAGCACCCAGGCAAGTAATTTGGACCCCATAACGCGACTGTGTCGTGAGCGGCAGCGAATTGCCAGCAACGCGTCGTCGTTGAGTTGCCGCGGCATGCCCGGCAGTATTGACGCCCCTTCCGGCCCTACAGACAGGACTCGTTCGTGTCAGCCCATTCGCTTCCCGCTGTGCCCGTCGTCGATATTTCGAACCCCAGTGCCACATCGTTGGCTGCGCTCGATGCGGCCTGTCGCGACCACGGCTTCTTTCTGCTCGCCGGCCACGGGCTCGATGCGCTCATCGAGCGCACGTGGCGCGAGACCGAGCGCTTCTTCGATGCGGATCGCGCGGTGCGAGAGTCCGTCGTGCGCGACAAGGCAAACCCGTTGGGCTGGTTCGATCGCGAACTCACCAAGCGCAAACGCGACCAGAAGGAAGTGTTCGACTTCGTCGACCCCTCGGTTGCCGGCCTCGATCGCAAGAACCGCTGGCCGGACAATCTGCCCGGCTTCCGCGATTCGATGGTGAGTTTTTTCGACGCGTTCAGCGTGCTCGCGCACCGCACGCTGTCGCTG
This sequence comes from Gammaproteobacteria bacterium, assembly GCA_031363335.1. Classification (GTDB taxonomy): domain Bacteria; phylum Pseudomonadota; class Gammaproteobacteria; order Pseudomonadales; family Azotimanducaceae; genus DATJGR01. Next base: position 4,846 of record JANLUG010000954.1, on the reverse strand, counting down.
CTGCACCAGACGCTCGAGTTGTCGGAAGACGGGCGCGGTCGAATCGCCAACGACAGACACGGCAGCACCGTTCGCCTGAACCACTATCCGCTCGTCGATCCGGTACCGAACCCCGAACGCGAAGGTTTACCCGATCTTGGCGAAACGGCACTCGGCTATCACACCGACCCCGGCGTGCTGACGCTGTTGCTGCAGGACGACACCGGTGGACTGCAGACGCAGTCTGCGCGCGACGGCTGGATCGACGTGCCGCCGGTGCCGGGCACCGTGGTGGTGAACCTCGCCGACTGCATGCAATCGTGGACGAATGATCGATGGCGCGCGGCGGTGCATCGCGTGGTGCCGATGACGCGCAAGCGCCGCTTCAGCATTCCGTACTTCTCGAATCCGAATCGCGACGCGCTCATCGAGCCGGCGCCGGAACTCTGTGGACGCGGGCCGCGTTATCGCGCCGTTTCCTGGCGTTCGTTCATCCAGGCGCGCACCGAAGACAACTTCACCGACCTCGGTGCTGACGACACACAGATGGCGCACTACCGGATCGACACCGGCGAGCCGGCCTGAGTCGCCCCTTCCGACGCCGTATCGACAAGGCGGCGCTTTACCGGCAGCATCGCACTAACCGACTGATCAACACGTCGGCATGCCGTTTGGGGGGAGAAGCCGTGAATTTATCGAAGCTGATCAGCAGTCTGCTGCTGGCGTTGTGCCTGACCGCGCTCGCCGCGCATTCCGACTCGCGTGACGCGACCGCCGCAGGCAAGGCCGCCAATGTCGACGACAAGCGCCTGCTTGCCGCAGCCGACGACGGCGCCAACTGGCTGTCGTACGGGCGCACCTACGACGAACAGCGCTTCTCGCCGCTGACGCAGATCAACGACGCAAACGTCGGCAAGCTCGGGCTGCAATGGTCGTCGGATCTCGACACCGCACGCGGTCAGGAAGCGACGCCGATCGTCGTCGACGGCGTGCTGTACGTTTCCACCGCCTGGTCGATGGTCAAAGCCTTCGACGCCGCAACCGGCAAGCCGTTGTGGTCCTACGACCCTCAGGTGCCGCGCGAAAAGCTCGTCGATGTCTGTTGCGACGCGGTGAACCGCGGCGTTGCGGTCTACAAAGGAAAAGTGTTCGTCGGCACGCTCGCCGGCCACGTGGTTGCACTCGATGCAGGCACCGGCAAAGTCGTGTGGGACACGCGGAGCATTCCGGAGGGGTCGCACATGGCGATCACCGGGGCGCCGCGAATCGTCAAAGGCAAAGTGCTGATCGGCGCGGCGGGTTCCGAATATTTCTCACGCGGATATCTCGCGGCATTCGATGCGGAGACCGGCAAGGAGGTGTGGCGCTTCTACACGGTGCCCGGCGATCCGTCGAAGCCGTTCGAAGGCAAACATCTGGCGACGGCCGCGAAGACGTGGAGCGGTGAGTACTGGAAGCGCGGCGGCGGCGGCACCGTGTGGGATTCGATCACGTACGACCCTGAAACTGATCTCGTCTACTTCGGCACGGCCAACGCGGAGCCGTGGGTTCCCTCGATCAGAAACACGACCGCCGGCGACAACCTCTACACGGCGTCGATCGTTGCGATCCGGCCCGACAGCGGCGAATACGTCTGGCACTTTCAGGAGACGCCGGAGGATCGTTGGGACTTCGACTCCGACCAGCAGATCATCGCGGCGAACATAGCGGTGGGCGGCAAGACACAGCGTGTCGTCATGCACGCACCGAAGAACGGCTTCTTCTACGTTCTCGACGCGAAGACCGGCAAATTCATATCGGGTACGGCGTTTGCGACTGTCACCTGGGCGTCGGGCCTCGATCCCGTCACTGGCCGCCCGAACGTCAACCCCGAAGCAAAATACGACGTGACGGGCAAGCCCTTCACGGGGCTGCCCAGTGCGACCGGTGCGCACACGTGGAATCCGATGTCGTACAGCCCGAAGACCGGGCTGGTATACATCCCTACCAACGAAGCGGCGTTCACCTATGCCGCCGCCGACAAGGACTGGAAGCCGGGCCAGGTTGGCATGCAGCTGGGGCTCGAAGGTGACGCGGGTGCGATGCCGGCCGATACCGAAGTGCGCGAGTCATGGAAGAAGAAGACGACCGGAGCGCTCGTCGCATGGGACCCGGCGACGCAGAAGGCGCGCTGGACCGTGAAGTATCCGGGACCGACCAACGGCGGCACGCTGGCGACAGCAGGCAATCTCGTCTTCCAGGGAACCGCGGGTGGCGAATTCCGTGCCTACGCGGCAGACACCGGCAAGCAACTGTGGAGTTCTCCGACACAGACCGGCGTGGTCGCCGGGCCGGCGACCTATTCGGTCGGCAACACGCAGTACGTCGCCGTGCTCGCGGGTTGGGGTGGCGTCTGGGATTTGAGCGCCGGTGTGCTGGCAGGTAAGTCGGGTCCGGTCCGCAACGTCAGCCGGCTGCTGGTGTTCAAGCTCGACGGCTCCGCGAAATTGCCGGAACTCACGCCGCAGTCGCAGGCGGTGCTCGACCCACCGCCCGTTACGGGCACGCCCGCGCAGTTCGCCGACGGGTCGCTTTCCTATGGCAACAGCTGCAGTGTCTGCCATGGCGACGCGGCGGTGGCGGGCGGTCTCATCCCGGATCTTCGCCATTCGGCCGCGCTGAACAGTCCGCAGCTCTGGCAGCAGATCGTGCACGACGGAATCCTGAAGGAACGCGGCATGGTCGCGTGGTCAGCGAACATGACGCCGGCGCAGATCGAGAACATCCGGCTCTACGTCGTCAAGCGTGCGAATGAAGACAAGGCGCTGGAGCAACAGGCAGCGAAGGTCGCGGCTCAGTGAACGATTGTGCAGCCGTGTTTGGATTCAGTGCGTGCGCGGGACTGACCGGGATCGTCAGTCCTTTCCACCACCCAGAGCGAGCTTGTCGGGGTTGAGCCCCTCGCGCTTTTTCAAATCGGCCAGCAGACCGGCGTCGCTGAGATCGAGCTTCTTCGACTTCTTCCAGTCGTGCTCGGCGATTTCTTCGAGGCGCTTCACCACGTCGTGACTTTCAGTTTCGATTGCGAGTTCGCGCCGCGAATCGAAACTGCCGGGTGCGAGGTTGATCGATCCGACGATCGCGCGTTTGCCGTCGGCCAGCATCATCTTCGCGTGCAGCTTGAGATGGTGCGTGGTGTGCACCTTCGCGCCGACGTCCTGCAGTATCCGTAAGCTGCCGGCCCCCTCGATGAGTTTGTCAGCTTTCAGGGAGTGCGGTTTCTTGGTGAGGATGTGCACTTTCACGCCTCGGGTCACGGCGCGCACCAGCCGTTCGATGATCACGGTGTCCTGATAACGTTCGTTCTGCACCCATAGCGTGTGCTCGGCCGCGTCGATGAACGCGGCGACGCGTTGGCGACCGTTGTCCGGACACCAGATCAGTTTCGAATCGGGGTGCGGCACGAAGTCTCGCTGTTCCCAATCGGCATCGAAGCACGTAACCATCTCCTGCACTTCGAGGCCGTGCTTTGTGACGACGGCGTAATCGCGCGTCTCGGTGAGATCTTTCGGCTCCCAGTTGAGCGACTCGACGTAGCCGACGCTGTTGTCGATCACCATCGACTTCTGGTGGGTGAGATCGAACTTCGGATTGCTGTCACGCACCTCGATACCGGCCTCCGTCAGCACTTTGCGCGCCGCTTCGTTTTCGGACTCGCCGTGGCGCCGCGCCGGATTGAGCATCACTCTGACGTTGACGCCGCGCTGCTTCGCGGCGATCACCGCGCTGAGCAGCGCTTCGTCGGTGAAGAGGAACATCCGGATGTTCAACGCGCGCTGCGCGCCGTTGATGGCATCGAGGATCGGCTCCGCCGTGTCATCGGGAAGAACGATCAGTGCATGCGACATGAGCGTGATCAATGGCGGAAGGCTCGTGAGCCTAGCGAATCGACAAGCTGGGGTAACTCCGGGGTACCGCGTATCGGGTCGGACACAACGGACGAAGGCTCGCCAGCCCCGTCGAGTTCGGGGTAACCTCCGCGGCCAGCGAATCAAAACAACAACCTGGGAGACACATGAACGTGAAACGTTTGTTTGCAATCGTGCTCGCCGCGGGCGCTCTATTCGCGATGACCGCTGCGCCGGTGTTTGCCGCCGATGCTGGAACAAAACCCAATATCGTCGTCATCATGGGCGACGATATCGGGATGTGGAACATCGGTGCGTATCACCGCGGGATGATGGCTGGCCGCACGCCGAATCTCGACAAGATCGCCAAAGAGGGAATGCTGTTCACCGACTACTACGCCGAAGCGAGTTGCACCGCAGGCCGAGCGAACTTCATCACCGGTGAACTGCCGATCCGCACCGGTATGACGACGGTCGGGCAGGCCGGCGCACCGACGGGCTTACCGGCCGAGGCAGTCACCCTGGCAACCGTTCTGAAATCGATGGGCTACGCCACCGGCCAGTTCGGCAAGAATCACCTCGGCGACCGCAACGAATTCCTGCCGACGGTACACGGCTTCGACGAGTTCTACGGGTACCTCTATCACCTCGACGCGATGGAAGACCCGTGCCATCCGAACTATCCGCAGAACCTGCTGAATGTCGTGGGTCCGCGCAACATGCTCCATTCGTGGGCGACCGCCACCGACGATGCCACGGTCGATCCGCGCTGGGGCAAGGTCGGCAAACAGAAGATCGAAGACGCCGGCCAGCTGTGCCCGACGCGCATGGAAACGGTCGATGACGAGATCCGCGACAAAGCGCTGGCATTCGTCGACAAGGCGAAGAGCGACGGCAAACCGTTCTTCCTGTGGCTGAACCCGACGCGCATGCACATCGTCACGCACCTGTCGGCGAAGTACGAAGCGATGCGCAACTCG
>JANLUG010000942.1:0-2154 GCA_031363335.1 Gammaproteobacteria bacterium | reverse complement strand
CGCGGTATTAGCAGGGGATGCGGCAGAAGCCGATCGGACGTTGCAGTTTCTGGCGAGCCTGAACGGCTGACGTTCAGGCGAGTGAAGCCTGGATCAGGCAGCTTTGCGAACGGTGATCGCGTCGGGTCTGGCGGCCAGCCGGACGACGTTGTCGCCGGGCGGCAGCGGCGCGATTCCATCTGGCAATTGGCGCAGGTTCATCGCGTCGGCGAGGCCCGACCAGGTGTAGAACAGATCGGCGAGCAACGGACCGAAGACCGGGATCGGGTCGATGATCGTGTCGATAAACTGCTGTTGGCTCGTGCGCATTGCGGCATTCCTCGTCATGTTCTTGAAGCCTACCCGGCATTTGTTAAACAAAAATTACGCCAACTCCGGCGAAACTCGCCGGACCCAATGATTTCATTGATCTTTTCATCGCGACGCCCCATCCGGGTGCGGCTCGCGAGTCGAGAAAACCGAACCATGCTTGTGCAAGTTGATTCGGACTGCGCAAGATTGGTGCGGACACCCTTTTGCGGGCGCGGAGTATAGAGATGCGAAAGTTGAACGACAAGGTCGCTTGGATCACGGGTGCGGGAACGGGAATCGGCGCCGCTGCGGCGCGTGCGCTGGTTCACGAAGGCATGCAGGTGGTGCTGTCCGGACGCCGCCGCGAACCGCTCGACACGCTGGCGGCGGAACTCGGCAATGCGGCGCTGTCGCGCCCGCTCGACGTCGCGGACAAAGATGCGGTCGTAGCGCTTGCGAACGAGATCATCAGCCGGTTCGGCCGTATCGACGTGCTCGTCAATAGCGCCGGACTGAACGCACGCAACCGCAACTGGCACAACGTCACGCTCGACGATTGGGATCGCGTCATCCGTGTCGACCTCGACGGGTCGTTCTACTGCTCGAAGGCCGTCTTACCGACGATGGTCGCGCAGCACGACGGCCTGATCGTCAACGTGTCGTCATGGGCCGGCAAATACACCGGAATCCTGACGGGTCCTGCGTATTCGGCGGCGAAGCACGCGATGAACTCGATGACGGAGAGCCTGAACATGGAGGCCGGCATTCACGGCGTGCGCGCATGCGCGTTGTGCCCCGGCGAAGTGGCCACTCCGATTCTCGACAGCCGGCCGATTCCGGTCACGGCAGAAGAGAAGGCGCAGATGCTGCAGGCCGAAGACTGCGGCGAGATCATCGCGTTCATCGCGAAGATGCCGCCGCACGTATGCATCAACGAGTTGACCGTCAGTCCGACCTGGAATCGCGGCTTCGTTGCGCAGGCGAAAGCGCTGACGCGCTAGCGCCGATTGAGCGCGGCCAGGCGAGGCAACACCGTTTCGATCAGCGAACGGGTCTGACTCAACATTTCGTCCGTGCCGAACGCAATCGGCCGCAGCACGAACTTGTGTACTCCGGCTGCTCGAAACTCATCGATCCGCGCGACGATCGCGTCAGCATCGCCGATGGCGACGTAGTCGTCCGCCGGTTTGCCAAGCCGCGCGCTCAACCCCTTCAGGTATTTCTGGCTGATCGGATCGTCCGGGCGGCCGAAGCGGTAGCCGAAACCGGCCCCGAAGTGATCGACGTCGATCTGCCGCCCAAGTTCGTCCGCACGTTTCTTGATCGCGGCAATCACCGGCGCGACCTCGGCCGCCGTCTCGATGCCGGCCTGCCAACCGGTGCCCCAACGCGCGGTCCGCTCGATGGCGGCGGCTGCGGAGCCGCCGACCCATAGCGGCAACGGCTTCTGCACCGGATGCGGCGAAATGCTCGCGCGATCCAGCTGAAAGTGACGGCCCGTGAACGTGACGTGCTCTTCGGACCATAGCTTCGAGATGATCTCGAGACTCTCGTCCATCCGTCCGCCGCGACCCTGCGTCGGCGTACCGGTCGCGGTGTAGTCGCGCGACAGCGCGCTGCCAATGCCGAACGCAGGGAGCAGACGACCTTCACTCAGGACGTCGATCGTCGCGCAGGTCTTCGCGGTCAATACCGGATGGCGCAACCCCAGGCTCGCGACATTCATGCCGAACTTCAGCCGCCGTGTCGCACCGGCGAGCCACGCCATGGTGCTCATACATTCCAGGTTCGGATCGGTGCCGATCAGCCGATCCGACTGCCAGATCGAATCGACACCGCCGGACTCACACAAGTCGATCCAAC
>JANLUG010000931.1:0-1151 GCA_031363335.1 Gammaproteobacteria bacterium | reverse complement strand
CCGTCGTCACTACCCCGCTTCGCTTCGTAGTGACGACGGCGCTTTCGGGTCGTGGCAGGGATCGCGGCGGGCGATTGCCCGCCACGATCCCTTGGCCAGCTGTTACCGCGCCTTCGGTTCGCGTTCTCGAGTACAACCGCGTCGCGTGATTTCGGCTGTCGCGGCTGCGCGCATGTGCGGTGCGCTCCGCCGCTGCCGGTTCTCGGCTCGCCTCTTCTGACGATCGCACAGCGTTGCGGTCTCCGTTGTCGAGCGGGTGAGTGGGCTCAGTGAGCCCACTCACAGCCGTGCTGAATTTCATACCACCCACCGCGACCGGTGTCCGTCCCGTTCAGACGCTTTCGCGGTATTTCGGTTGCGCGCTTGTCCGAGGTGTACTTGGGCTCACTGAGCCCACCGCATTTATCGAGTTCGAATTTTTCACTACAGAACGCTGCGCGATTTCGGCGCCCGTCCGTGCACGTGCCGACGCGTTACGTCGCTTGAGTCCGGATCGACACCACGTTGTCGCCTGCCTTCAACTTGTCGAGATAGTCGGCCCACCGCTGCATCATCTTGCGCCGTTCGACGAGGTGGGCTGTACGGTTGTAAGCGCGCCCGTTCGGATCTCGTACGGCGTGCGCCAACTGATGTTCGATGTAATCGGGACGCACGTGCAGGACTTCGTCCAGGATCGTGCGGGCCATCGCTCGGAAGCCGTGACCACTCATTTCATCTTTGCCGATTCCCATCCGGCGGAGTGCCGCAAGGATCGCGTTGTCACTCATCGGCCGACCATTGGTACGTGCGCCTGGGAAGACGTATCGACCTCGACCGGTCAATGCGTGCAGCTCACGCAGGATCGCGACGGCTTGTTTCGACAACGGGACAAGGTGCGGTTCGCGCATCTTCATGCGCTCCGCGGCGATGTTCCATTCAGCGTTGTCCAGATCCATCTCTGTCCACTCGGCCTTGCGGAGTTCACCGGGACGGACGAACACCAGCGGTGCGAGTCGAAGCGCAGACAGCGTGATGAACGATCCTTGGTATCCGTCGCAGGCACGCAACAACGAAGCAACTGCTTTGGGATCTGTCATGCTTGCCAGGTGCCTTTCTTTTGCCGGTGGGAGCGCGCCTCGCAGATCGTTCGCTGGATTGCGATCAGCGCGACC
>JANLUG010000924.1:0-6229 GCA_031363335.1 Gammaproteobacteria bacterium | reverse complement strand
CAGACCGGAATGGCTGGGATGTCGTAGATCGGCTTGTCGGGATACAGCTCGGTGCATTGGCCGCCGGGCTTCGGCAGCGCGTCGATGATGTGCGCTTTCAAGCCGAGCAAGCCGAGTTCAAATATCTGAAAGAGCCCGCAGGGGCCCGCGCCGACGATGACGACATCGGTTTGGATGGTCATGGTGTCTCCGTTCTAAGAGTTTTGTTGGCGGGAAATCGTTATCGAGTGACGCCGCGCGCCCGCAGCAGGTCGAGCACCCGCGCTGCACACGCCTCGACACTCAACGCCGCGGTGTCCAATGTCAGATTGGCGGCGACGGGTTCCTCGAATTCGCTGGTAACTCCGGGGAAGCTCGGTAGTTCGCCGCGCTCTGCAGCTGCGTACATGCCTTCCTTGTCGCGGCTCTTCAGCACGCCGATCGGTGCCTTCAGGTAGACCTCGATGAATCGGCTGCCGCCGATGACGTCGCGCGCACGCGCGCGAACCTGTTCGTGCGGTACGACGAACGCGGTGAGGCAGATCACGCCGGCGTCGTTGACCACTTTTGCCACTTCTGCGGCGCGGCGCATGTTTTCCGATCGATCCGATGCACTGAAGCCGAGGTCGCGGCTCATACCGCGACGAAAGTCCTGACCATCCAGCACAGTCGCGAGGTGACCCATATCGAACAGGCGCCGTTCCACCGCATTTGCGATCGCGGTCTTGCCGGTCTTGGAAAGGCCGGTCAGCAACACGGTGACGGCGCGTTGGCCGAGCCGTTGCTCGCGCTCCGTCGCGGTGACCGGAGAGTGACGCTCACTGAGGAACTGGCCATGCGGCATCTCGTTCCAGTGATCTTTCGCGGTGGTGCCGCTCGGCGGGCAGATCATGCCGGCGCCGATCGTGCGGTTGTTGATGCGGTCGATGACGATGAACGCGCCGGTTTCGCGATTGTCGCCATACGCGTCGAACGGCACCGGCTCCGACAGCGTGAACTCGCAGCGGCCGATTTCGTTCAGCGCGAACGTCGTGGCCGGCACCTGCTCCAGCGTGTTGATGTCGACGCGGTGGCGAATCGCCGAGACGCGGCCATACAGCTGTTTCGTGCCGTGTTTGATTACGTACTGTTTGCCGGGTACGAGCGGCTCTTCCGTCATCCAGACGAGTTGCGCATCGAAGCGGTCTTCGAGAAACGGCAGGTTGCCCGGTTTCGCCAGCATGTCGCCGCGACTGATGTCGACTTCGCTCGTCAACGTCAACGTCACGGCGAGCGGTGGAAAGGCCTCTTCCAGGTCGCCATCCATCGTCACGATGCGCGCGACGGTCGACGTCTTTCCCGACGGCAGCACGACGATCTGATCGCCCGGCCGAATGATGCCGCTCTGTACGGTTCCGCTGTAGCCGCGGAAGCTGGAATCGGGTCGGCTGACGCGTTGCACCGCGAAACGGAAGTCCTCGAAGTTGCGATCGGACGCGATCTGCACGTTCTCCAACAGGTACATCAAGGTGCTGCCCTGATACCACGGCATCTCGTCCGACTTCTCGACGACGTTGTCGCCGCGCAATGCCGAGATCGGGATGAACTGCAGATCCTCGATACCGAGGTTGGCGGTGAAGGTGATGTACTCGTTGCGGATCGTGTCGAATACGCTCTCGTCGAAATCGACGAGGTCCATTTTGTTGATGGCGACGATGACGTGACGGATGCCGAGCAACGCTGCGATGAACGTATGCCGCCGCGTTTGTGTCAGCACGCCCTGGCGCGCGTCGATGAGAATCACCGCGACATCGCAGCCCGACGCACCCGTCGCCATGTTGCGCGTGTACTGCTCATGGCCGGGTGTGTCGGCGATGATGAATTTGCGTTTCGTCGTCGAGAAATAGCGGTAGGCGACGTCGATCGTGATGCCTTGCTCGCGCTCGGCCTGCAGACCGTCGGTGAGCAGCGCGAGGTCGAACTCGCCGTCGTCGCCGGGCTTCTTCGAGCGCACCGCTTCGAGCTGGTCTTCGTAGATCATCTTCGAATCGTGCAGCAGCCGGCCGATCAACGTGCTCTTGCCGTCGTCGACGCTGCCGCAGGTGAGGAAACGCAGGATTTCCTTGCGTTCGTGTTGCTCGAGATAGGCAAGGATATCGTGCGCGATCAGGTCGGACTGGTGACTCACTAGAAATACCCTTCGCGCTTTTTCTGTTCCATGGAAGCGGCGCCGTCGTGGTCGATGAGCCGACCCTGCCGTTCGGAGTGCTTCGTCAGCAGCATTTCCTGAATGATCTCGGGCAACGTCGCTGCTGTCGATTCGATGGCGCCGGAAAGCGGGTAACAACCGAGCGTGCGGAAGCGGACCATACGTTGCTGCGGCACTTCGCCGTCGCGCAACGGCATGCGGTCGTCGTCGACCATGATCAGTGTGCCGTCGCGTTCGACGACCGGGCGTTTTGCCGCGAAGTACAGCGGCACGATCTCGAGCTTTTCCAGATAGATGTATTGCCAGATATCGAGTTCGGTCCAGTTCGACAACGGAAATACCCGCACCTCTTCGCCGCGATTCACGTTGCCGTTGTAGAGGCTCCACAACTCGGGGCGCTGATTCTTTGGATCCCAGCGATGGTTCGAATCGCGCACGGAGTAGACGCGCTCCTTCGCGCGCGACTTCTCTTCGTCGCGGCGCGCGCCGCCGAATGCGGCGTCGAATTTGTAGTGGTCGAGCGCCTGCAGCAGCGCCTGGGTCTTCATGATGTCGGTGTATTTCTTCGAACCGTACGTGAACGGCGTGACGTTGTTCTTGAGGCCGTCCTGGTTCGTATACACGATGAGTTCGAGTTCGTTTTGTTTTGCAACGCGATCGCGGAACGCGATCATTTCGCGGAACTTCCACGTCGTATCGATGTGCATCAGCGGGAACGGCACGCGGCCCGGGTAAAAGGCCTTGCGAGCGAGATGCAGCAACACGGTCGAATCTTTACCGATGGAATACAGCAGCACCGGATTTTCGAACTCGGCGGCGACTTCGCGGATGATGCGAATGCTCTCGCTCTCGAGTTGCTTCAGGTGTGTGATCTGATAGCCGGCCATGGCGGGTCAGTCGATAAAAGGGCTGCCATTCTAATGTCAGCGACAGCGGATTCGTAGCCGCCGGTCAGGCGCTTTCGTTATATCCATAAGTCGGATCGACCGCGCGATACGGCGCAGCGCGGGCAGCGAATCAACGCAACATCAGGCGGCCGAGAGCGCTTCGCGCAGCAGCGAGTTGACCTGTTGAGGGTTCGCTCTGCCTTGTGTCGCCTTCATGATCTGACCGACGAAGAAGCCCAGCACCTTCTCTTTGCCGGCGCGGAACTGCGCGGCCTGTTCCGGATTCGCGTCGACGATCGTTCGAATGATCCGGGCCAGTTCACCTGAGTCGGAAACCTGCTCGAGCCCCTGCTCGCGAATCAGGTCGTCGACAACGCGGGTCGGGTCGGCCGCCTTCCAAAGCGATTCGAACAGCGATTTGGCGACTTTTCCGGTGATCGTTCCCGCGCGGACGCGCGCGATCAGCGTACCGAGCTGAGCAGCGGTGACGGCACTCGCGGCGGGCTGCAGTTCATGACGGTTCAGCGCGGCGGACCAGTCGCCCATCACCCAGTTTGCGGCGAGCTTCGCTTCGCCGGATGCGGCTAGAACCGATTCGAAGAAACGCGCCACACTCGGGTCGTCAGCCAGCCAGGAAGCGTCGTAGTCCGAAAGCGCCAGCTCGTCGATGTAGCGCTTGCGCTTCTGATGTGGAAGCTCGGGCAGCGAACCGCGCACTGCCGAGATGAACGTTTCATCGATGACGACCGGCAGCAGGTCGGGTTCCGGAAAGTACCGATAGTCGTCAGACAGTTCCTTACTGCGCATGATGCGCGTCTCGTCGCGGTCGGGGTCGTACAGGCGTGTTTCGCGCCGTACGCGTCCGCCGGCTTCGATCGCTTCGATCTGCCGCGCCACTTCGTGGTCGATTGCGCGCTCGAGGAAACGGAACGAGTTGAGGTTCTTGATCTCCGTCCGCTCACCGAGGTCGTTGCTACCTGATGGGCGCACGGATACGTTCGCGTCGCAGCGCATCGATCCTTCGTTGAGGTTGCCGTCGCAGATACCGAGATATCGCACCAGCGTGTGCATCTGACGGAAGTACGCGGCCGCCTCCTTCGCGTTGCGAAGGTCAGGCTCCGAGACGATTTCCAATAACGGCATACCCGCGCGATTGAGATCGATGCCGGTCATACCGGCGAAGTCTTCGTGAAGCGACTTGCCGGCGTCTTCCTCGAGGTGCGCGCGCGTGATGCGGATCGTGCGCGTCGAGCCGTCGTCGAGGCGGACGTCGACGTGACCGGCGCCGACGATCGGACGGTCGAACTGACTGATCTGATATCCCTTGGGAAGGTCCGGATAGAAGTAGTTCTTGCGGTCGAAAACGCAACGCGTGCTGATGTGCGCACCGATCGCGACGCCGAACGTCACCGCCATTCGAACGGCCGCTTCGTTCAACACCGGCAGCGTGCCCGGCAGTGCGATATCCAATCCGCTTGCTTGCGTGTTGGGCGATGCGCCGAACTCGGTGCTCGTACCGGAAAAAATCTTCGAGCGCGTGGCGAGTTGCACGTGGATCTCGAGGCCGATGACGGTTTCCCATTGCATCGTGGCGCTACCCGCTCATCTGCGGTGTGCGTTGGTGCCAGTCGGTTGCGCGCTGGTATTGCGTGCCGAGCGCGATCAACCGGTTCTCGGCGAAATGCGGTCCGATCAACTGCATGCCCACCGGCAGACCGTCGTGGAAGCCGTTCGGCAGTGCGAGCGCCGGAACTCCCGCGAGACTCGCCGGCACGGTGAATACGTCCTGCTGATACATCTCCACCGGATCGCTGATCTGGCCGATCGGAAACGCCGTGCTCGGCGTGGTCGGCGTCAGCAGCGCGTCCACCGTCTGGAACGCAGCGATGAAGTCGTCGCGGATCAGCCTGCGCACCCGCTGTGCCTTCAGGTAATACGCATCGAAGTAGCCGACCGAGAGCGCGTAGGTGCCGGTGAGAATCCGACGCTTGACCTCGCGGCCGAATCCTTCGCTGCGCGAGCGCTCGTACAGATCCGTTAGATCAACCGGCGCGTCGCAACGATGGCCGTAGCGGACGCCGTCGTAGCGGGCCAGATTCGTGGAGGCTTCGGCGGACGCCACTACATAATAGGTAGAGACGGCTGCCGCCGTGTGCGGTAGCGACACCTCGATGAGCGTATGTCCCAACGATTCCAGGACGCGTCGCGCTTCGTCGAAGACGCGCGCCAATGCGGGATCGGTGAGCATCGCCAGGTATTCCGACGGCAGACCGATTCGCAGCGGCTGCGCCGCGGCTTTGGTGGCTTTCAACGCGCCGCCGTCGTGCCCTTGCAGCGCACTCGTCGAGTCCTTTGCGTCGAATCCCGCCATGGCGTCGAGCAACATCGCGATGTCGGCGACTGAGCGCGCCATTGGGCCGCCCTGGTCGAGACTCGACGCGAACGCGACCATGCCGTATCGCGACACGCATCCGTAAGTCGGTTTCAGACCGCAGATGCCGCTGAACGCAGCCGGCTGGCGGATGGAGCCGCCGGTATCGGTGCCGGTCGCAGCCGGGGTCAAGCCCGCCGCTACCGCGGCCGCGGAACCGCCGGAGGAACCACCTGGCACGCGCGTCGTGTCCCTCGGATTGCGTACCGGCCCGTAGTAGCTGGTTTCGCACGACGAACCCATCGCGAATTCGTCCATGTTGGTCTTGCCCAGCGTCACCGCGCCGGCCGCATCGAGGCGCGCCACGGCGGTGGCGTCGTACGGCGCGATGAAGTTGTCGAGCATCTTCGATCCGCAGCTGGTCCGAACGCCGGCCGTGCAAAAGATGTCTTTATGCGCGATCGGCAGGCCCGTCAGCGGCGTTGCGGTTCCCGTGCGGAGTTTCGTATCCGCGGCGGCCGCCTGCGCGAGCGCCCGGTCCCGGCTGACGGTAATGAAGCTGTTGTACTCGACGTCGAGGCGCTCGATGCGATCGAGATAGAAACGAGCGAGTTCCACGCTGGAGAACTGCCGGTTCCTGATCCCATCGGCCAGATCGGTGAGGGTGGCGAACGGATTCATCACTCGACGACGCGAGGCACCAGATAAAGGCCGTCGCGCACCGACGGCGCGATGCGTTGGAACGCATCGCGGTTGATTCGCTCGGTGACTTCGTCGGCTCTCAGGCGCTGTGTTGCATCCAAC
>JANLUG010000923.1:0-1514 GCA_031363335.1 Gammaproteobacteria bacterium | reverse complement strand
GGGCAGGCGAGCGCTCGGCCGTGGACTCATCCTCGGCCGCTATTCCCGGTGCACCGGCGACACCACGGAAATGTCGGACCAGGTCTCTCGGGTACACGCGGTTCTGGTCCAGCATGATGGGGACCTCCACGTCATCGATGCTGGGAGCATGCCTTGCCACTTCGCCGACGCAGCAGCGTGCTGGTTCCAGTCCATCAACACGCGGCGATGCAGCATCTTCCACACGTCGCCGCGCCGTTGCATCCGGTCGAGGTAGCGACCGAAGAACGTCATTTCGCGATCACCCGCGATCGCGTCCGCAATGTAATGGCGCGCCACGACATACGTTTCGGTTCGGGCCTCCACGCCGTTGATGTCGATCGCTACATTGCCGATTGCATGATGTGTCCACTGGAACACGCGCATCGCACGCGGCAACCGCTCGCAGAAAACGTGCGCCGAGCCGTTGAAGGCGCCGTAAGCAACCTCGGCATCGGCCCAGTACGCGGACTTCAGAATCGCCGCATCGCCGCGGTCCACACCGCGGCTGTGCCGGACGAGAACATCGTAGATCGCCATTCGGTCGGCGATCGTCTTCGAATCGGGGATCCGGCCGGTTTCGACCATTTATTGCCTCCGTCTACTGCTCGGGTGCGCAATCGTACGCTGCCCTGCTGCGGATGGGTCGGTCTCGGCTATAGTCCGCCCCACACGCACGAAGGGGGATTCAACCATGGCCGAGCCTGTATCGATAACGCCTCCCATGGACGTTCGCAGGCAGGTATCCGCCGACGAGTGGGCACTGCGCCAGGATCTGGCCGCCGCGTATCGCCTCGTTGCTCATTACGGCTGGGACGACATGATCTTCACGCACCTTTCGGCCCGCGTGCCGGGCGTGGAACCACACTTCTTGATCAACCCCTACGGCTTTCTCTTCAGCGAGATCACCGCGTCGAGCCTGGTGAAGATCGACATCGACGGCAACGTGGTGCTCAACAACGGCTATCCGGTCAACGCGGCCGGCTTCACGATTCACAGCGCCATCCACATGGCGCGGGAAGACGCGCATGCCGTTATGCACCTTCACACCGAAGCGGGTGTCGCTGTGTCGTGTATGAAGGGCGGGCTCATGCCGCTGAATCAGACCGCGCTGATCGTTTGCAACGACGTTGCCCAACACGAGTACGAAGGGGTCGCCCTGCATCTCGAATCACCTATCTCGCCAGCCTGGCATGGCCGGCACTACGCCGCATGCTCGACAAAGAGGATCGCAGCTATCAAAACTGAATACCGCAATACTCGAACGCTCGCACATTTCACAATCGTTTGCCTGCTTGCCGCTCCGGCGCTCGCACACGACGCGACGCCCGCAGATGCCGAACAGGTCAAAATGGTCTCGGCGCAGAAGCTGCCGAACGTGCCCGGCCAATCGTTGACGGCGGTGACCGTCGACGTGCCGCCCGGCGATGTTTCGCCGCCGCACCACCACGCGGGGTTCGTTTTCGTTTATGTCCTGCGAGGCACGCTGGAATCGC
>JANLUG010000921.1:0-3406 GCA_031363335.1 Gammaproteobacteria bacterium | reverse complement strand
TCGCTCGCCTGCGCGCGCCGCAATACGGAAAGAGAGTTGTTTGAATCCATTTTGCTGGGTCGCTTCGGGCTGATGACCGGAGTGTTGTTCTAGGGATTGAACGAGTCAATAGCGGTTATTGCCTGCGCAACGATGAACTATCGTTGCGCAGGTGCGGTCGAACACACCGAGGTTTTCGTAAGGCTGCGTCGCGCCACGAGCGAACTGTGCAGTCATACAGTGATTGGTGGAGTGGGATGAATCACAGCGGCACCTTTCGGACGACACCGTATTCCCAACAGGATGCTCGGGGGGGGCGCGAAGCGTCGATCCTGCGGTTTCGGCCCGCACCCTCGACACCGCGCATCTGGTTGCTGATCGGCGACAAATTGGGAGACAACCAGCAGGTCGAACTGATCGCCGGTCGACTGACGGAACGTCTGAATTGGCACGTCGAGGTGCGGCGGTTGCGTTTCAAGGATGCGTACCACGGCGGCAAACCCGAATTTCGCAGCGATCACAGCCATGTCGATTGGGCGGAATCCGATGTGATCGCGCAGCCGTGGCCGGATCTCGTCATCACCGTCGGTCGGCGCCCGTCGATGGTTGCGCTGTGGATCAAGGAACAGTCGCGCGGGCATACACAGATCGTCATCGTCGGTCGGCCGCGACGCTGGCTGTCGCGCTTCAGCCTGATCATCGCCGCGGCGCATCACCATGTGCCGCAGTTGCCGAACGTGATGCGGCTCGGGTTGCCGTTGATCAAGGCCGACGCGGTCGGAATGGCGAGCGCACGCGCGCAGTGGTCGGAGCGGTTTGCGGAGATGCCGCGGCCGTTGTTCGCGCTGTTCGTCGGTGGGCCGACGAAGCCGCATGTGTTCAGTCGCGAAGTCGCTCTCGATCTGATGGCGCGCGCATCTCGCAGTGCATCGCAAGCGGGTGGATCGCTGTGGGTGACCACGAGTCCGCGGACATCGGCCGAAGTGGTCGACGCGCTGAGTGAAGCGCTACCCGCGAACGGTCGATTGTTTCGCTGGCGCGCCAAAAGCCGCGACAACCCCTATCTAGGGCTGCTCGCGTGTGCCGACCGGTTCATCGTCACCGGCGACAGCGTATCGATGCAGGTGGAAGTGGCGCGGCTCGGTAAACCGCTTGCGATCTACCCGCTGCCCGTCGAGTACGGACTCGTCGAACGATTGCGTCGTGCGATCGCGCATTTCGCCTACGGCAAGGCGGCCGTGCCGTTGCTGTCGCAGTTCATCAGATCCATGCAACGGATCGGCGTAGTGAAGTTCCCGCGCGATGTCGCCGAGATTCACGCGTTGTTGTTCGAGCAGGGTTTTGCGGTGCGTCTCGGCGAACCGTTTACCGATGTGGGCAGCGGTGTGGATGTCGATCTCGACCAGATCGTGGACCGCATTCGAGGTTTGTTGGAGCGCACCGACGCGGTTTCCGTTCTCGCGCCCGATCAGCTGGCGAGCGATTTCTGAGAGCGTCTGTCGCATAATCGCGCGTCGTTTTTCGAAGACCGCCGTGCTCAGAAATCTCCTGAATCGTTATGTCGGACCGCAGCATGAACGACGTCGCGCGTGGTCGAAGCATCTTGCGCGCGTTGCGCAGCAGCACGGGATTCTCATCTATCCACACCATCTGACCTGGTCGCTGCCCGGCGAGCTCACCGAACTCGAAGCGCGTTGGGGTGATCTTCCGGGGCTGCCGCTCGACTGCTGCCAACTGTTGTTCTCGGTCGCGCGCAGCATCGGTGCACGCGCCGTTCCTGGAGACACCGCGGAGTGCGGGGTCAGATTCGGAAAGAGCTCGTTCTTCATCCTGAATGGATTGAGCGATCCGGAGCGGCCACATCACCTGTGCGATTCGTTCGAAGGTTTGTCGGAGCCGACCGAGGACGACGCGGAGGTCGGTGCGCGCCGTGATGCGTGGCAGGCGGGCGACCTCGAAGCGGACGAGCGCGTCACCCGAGAACAACTGAAAGCGTTTCCGCAGTGCCGGTTCCATCGCGGCTGGATTCCCGATTGTTTCGCCGGCCTGGAAGATCGCCGTTTTGCGATGGTGCATATCGATGTCGATCTCTACGAGCCGACGCTGGCCGCGTTCGAATTCTTCTATCCGCGGCTGTCGCCCGGTGCCTTGATGGTGTGCGACGACTATGGGTTCGCGTCGTGTCCCGGCGCGCGCAAGGCTGTTGACGAATACTTCGCGGGGAGACGCGACGTGCCGATCGAACTGCCTTCGGGGCAGGCCTTGGTCTTCCACAACGGCTGAACACCGCTGTTTTCATCGCAGCCCTCATCTGCAAGACTGCGGCAAGATGAATCAAATTCGAGGGGATGTGGATGGTGGTGCCGTCCGGCAGTCGTGAGATCGGCTGGGGCGTGATCGGATGCGGCGACGTCGTCGACCGCAAAGCGGGTGTCGCGTTGCGGACCATTCCGGGCAGCCGCATCGTCACGGTGATGCGCCGTTCAGCCGATGAAGCACGCGCGTTCGCGCAACGCCACGACGTCGCGACGTGGACCACCAATGCCGATGAAGTGATCGAGCATCCCGACGTCAATGCGATCTACGTCGCGACGCCGCCCGAAAACCATCTCGAGTATGCGCTCGCGGTTTGCGCCGCCGGCAAAGCGTGCCTCGTCGAAAAACCGGCCGGTCGATCCGAGACCGAATGCCGGCAGATGGTCGACGTGTTCAAGCAGGCGGGCGTGCCGCTCTACATCTCTTACTACCGGCGCTATCTCGCCAAGTTCCGCAAGGTCAAACAGATCGTTGCCAACGGCGAACTCGGCGCGATCGTGGCGATCCACTACCGCATGGCCAAGCCGCACCGCGATTCGCAGTGGCGCGTGAATCCGCAGGTCAGCGGCGGCGGGCATTTTTACGATCTGGCCGGCCACGTGCTCGATCTGTTCGACGACTGGTTCGGCCCTCTCGAACTGCTCGGCGGCGCGGCGACGAACACCATTCCGATTCAGACCAGCGAAGACGCGGTTGTGCTGACGTTCCGTACGGCCGACGGCGCGCTCGGTAGCGCGACGTGGAACTTCGCCTCCGCGACGAGCGTCGATGAACTCATCATTGAAGGAACCTTCGGCAGTTTGCGCTTGGCCGCGATGTCGCGAACGGGTTCGATGCTGATGACGATTACGCCCGAGGCGGCGGTGCGCGCGAGCCGGTCGATCACGCAGCGGGTGGTGACGCTCGTGATGCGGCACGCCAATATGCCGACCCGCCGCAGTTTCCGATTCAGTGAAGAGGCGCAACCGCACCGGCCGATGCTCGAGCACATCGTAGAGGAGTTGCGCAGCGGCTGCGGTCCTGCAACGCCGTCGGCGGCATTGCGCACGTCCGCCATCATGAACGCCGCGCTCGACAACTATTACGGCGGCCGCGACGACGCGTTCTGGAC
>JANLUG010000904.1:0-2410 GCA_031363335.1 Gammaproteobacteria bacterium | reverse complement strand
TCGATCGAGCAGCGTTTTGCCGTCCGCGTCCTGCGTCAGGTACAACCCTTCCACATGTCGGCTCGCCGGCAGCATGCTGACGAAGAATTCGGCGCCCTCGGCTGCCTTCGCCGCAGAGGCAGACAGCGAGGCACCGGCCTGCTTCGCGCGCGCGAGTGCCGACTCGACGAGGTCGAACGCGGTCACGTTGTATCCGGCTTTGAGCAGATTGAGCAGCATCGGGCCGCCCATGTTGCCGAGTCCGACGAATCCGATGCGCGCCATCACTGTTCTCCCAGATCAGCCAACGGATGCCTGTTCCACAGGCTCTCGAAATGTCCGACGACGTAGTCGTGCGGCAGATTCCGCAACTCGCCGTAGCGCCATGCGGGTTTGTTATCTTTATCGATGATCAGGGCACGCACGCCTTCGGCAAAATCGGGATTGCGTGCGCAGTGATTGGCTACGTTCAACTCCATGCGAAAGCTCTCTGCAAGCGACATCGACGCCACGCGGCGCAACTGCTCGTGCACGATACCGACCGACGCGGGACAACCACTGCGCATCGTGGCGAGACCTTTGTCGATCCACTCGTCGCGGCCGGCCAGCTCCGTCAGGCGCGCGAGCGTCTCTTCCAGCGTTGCCGACAATGCCGGAATCGCCGACTCGAGTAGCGCTTTGTGCGATGCCAACGCGCTCTCGGGCAGTGCCGGGCGTCCACAGGCTTCGATGCCTGCCTCGATCAGCGACGGAACGGTCGCTGCACCGCGCCACGGCGCGTTGATCAGATGCTCGACGAGCGTCGGCCACGATGTCGATGCGATGGCATGTGTACCGAGACCGATATGCAGCGCGTCCGCGGCCATCATGTGCGTGCCGGTCATTCCGAGCCATGCGGCGTATCCGCTCGACAACCCCTTCAGAATCCACGACGCGCCGGCGTCTGGGAACAAACCGATCGTCACTTCGGGCATCGCGATGCGCGAGCGTTCCGTCACGAGCCGATACTGCGACGCCGAGAACAAGCCGAGGCCGCCGCCCATGACCACGCCGTGGCCAAAACAAACCACCGGCTTGTTCGACTCATGAATCGCGTAATCCAGTCGATACTCGGCTTCGAAGAAGCGCGCCGGATAGTCGTCGACCTGCTCGTGCGCGGCGTGATTGCGCGTCATGCCGTGGTAGAGCGCCTGAATATCGCCGCCGGCGCAGAACGCGCGCTCACCCGCGCCGCGCAGCAACACGGCGATCACATCGTCGCGCTGGTTCCAACGCGCCAGTTGAGGCGCGAGAATTTCGATCATCGGCAGCGACAGCGAATTGAGCGTCTTCTCGAAATTCAGCGTCGCGATCGCAAGCGTGTGACCGGAGCGCGTCTCGCGCTCTTCGAGCACCACTACATCCGACTCCTGATTGAGCAGGCGCCGCGCCGTCATGCATTCTTCCAGACGGGTTTGCGCTTCTCGAGGAACGATCGCACGCCCTCAGTCTGATCGAGCGTATCGAACAGTTTGACGAACGATTCCCGCTCCGACGCGTAGGCCGACGCGATGTCGCCTTCACGCGCGCGTTGAATCAGATCCTTGCACGCGGCCACCGCGGGTGGGCTCTGCTTGCCGGCAGATTCCGCCAGCGCCAGCGCGTTGCCGAGTGCCGCGCCCTTCTCCACCATTTCTTCGATCAAGCCGATCCGCAGCGCGGTTTCGGCATCGACACGTTCGCCGCAGAGGATCATCCGCTTCGCCCAACCCTCACCGACGAGCCACGCGAGATTCTGCGTTCCGCCGCCGCACGGCAGTAAACCTACGGACGCTTCCGGCAGCGCCATGACGGCCTGGCGTTCGGCGATGCGGATGTCGCATGCCATCGCGCATTCGAGCCCGCCACCCATCGCAAACCCGTTGATCGCGGCGATCGAGACGCCGCGAAAATTCGCGAGCGCTTCGAAAGCTGTGCCGAACGCGACCGACATCGTCGCCGCAACGCCTTTGTTGCCGTCGGCGAACAGCTTCAGATCGGCGCCGGCCGAAAAGAACTTCTCGCCTTGCCCCGTGACAACGATCGCGTAAATCGTTTTGTCTGCGGCGCAGGCATCGACCAGCGTGCGCAATCCGCCGAGACTCTCTTCGTCCCACGTGTTCGCCGCCGGATTGTCGATGGTGACAACTGCCGTATGGCCGCGCACTTCGACTTTGAGTTTTTTGGTGGTACTACTGATCATCGGATCACCTCGGTTGCCCCTTCCATCAATACCCGTCGCGCAATGATCACGCGCATGATTTCATTCGTGCCTTCGAGAATCTGGTGCACTCGACTGTCCCTGACGTGCCGCTCGAGGGGAAATTCCTTGATGTAGCCATAGCCGCCGTGCAATTGCAGCGCGGCATTGCATACGTCGAATCCGACGTCGGTGGCAAAACGCTTTGCCATC
>JANLUG010000888.1:0-2785 GCA_031363335.1 Gammaproteobacteria bacterium | reverse complement strand
GCCGTATCAAGACGTTACGTCCGACTATCCGGATATCTCAGTCGAGGAATTTCAGAACTCTATTCAGCTGATCACGCCGGCTGCTCGCCTTCGCGGCGCCGACGCTGCGTTTCGAGTGCTCGCGCGTGCCCCTCGACTGCGCGGTTGGCTATGGTGCTACCGGTTCATCCCGTTGTTCGCGCTCTGCGCCGAGGCGATGTATCGGCTGACCGCACGCAATCGCGGTGCGGTGTATCGAATCGCCAGGCCGCTGTTCGGCGCGCAACTGCTGCCGTGCGACTATTACAGGACGTCCGAACTGATCGTCCGCGGCATCGGGCTCACCGCATTGTGCGCGTTCACGTCGTGGTGGTGGCAGGCGGCTGGACTGATCGGATCGAACGGCATTCTGCCGGTGCGCGACTACTTTGCCGCGGCGCATGCGCAGCTCGGGCCAGGCGGATGGTTGTTATTGCCGTCGTTGTATTGGCTGTCGAGCGCCGACTGGATGACGACTGCGCTGTGCGCCGCCGGAACGGCAGCGTCGATTCTGTTGACGCTGCGGTTGCGGCCGACGCTCGCGGCGATGGTCGCGTACGTCTGCTATCTGTCGCTCATCTATGGCGGCGGTGTGTTCCTGCAGTATCAATGGGACATTCTGCTGGTCGAAGCGTTGATCGTTGCGGCGGTCGCCGCTCGTCAGCCGCGGGTGGGTATCTGGCTGACGCGCTTGTTGGTGTTTCGGTTCATGTTCCTCTCTGGCGCCGTGAAGCTGACATCGGGCGATCCGACCTGGCGCAATCTCACTGCGCTCGATTTCCATTTCGAAACACAGCCGCTGCCGACCGTGCTCGCGTGGTATGCGCATCAGCTACCGTCCGTGTTGCTGCATTTCGGCACGGTGGCGACATTTGTCGTCGAATTGCTGTTCCCGTTCGTGATTTTCGCGCCGCGAAATCTTCGAAGCGTCGCCGCCATCGGCTTCCTGATCCTGGAAGCGTTGATCCTGCTGACCGGAAGCTACAACTTCTTCAACGTGCTGACGATCGTGCTCTGCCTGGGTCTGCTCGACGACCGATTCCTCGGCATCACAGCGGTGCCGTCATCGCGTCAATCCCCTGCGCGGGGCTGGCGCGTCGTGATTGCGACGATGGCGCTGCTCGGCGCGTTGCAGATTCACCAGACGGTCCGTCGCGACAGCGTCGACGACTGGGAAATGATGGTGCTGCGACTCGTCGAGCCGTTACAGCTGGTGAACAGCTACGGTCTGTTCGCCGTCATGACGACACATCGCGATGAACTCGTGGTGGAAGGCTCGTACGACGGCGTCGAGTGGCAGGAACTGCCGTTCAAATTCAAACCGCAGCGGCTGGACAAGGCGCCGGGCTGGGCGGCACCGTATCAGCCGAGGCTCGACTGGCAGATGTGGTTTGCCGCGCTGACGACCCGCGAAGGGGCGCCGTGGTTCGACAACTTCATAGTTCGGCTGTTGCGCGGCACGCCTGCGGTGTATGCACTGCTCGATACATCCGCATTCGCGGCGAAACCCCCGCGGCTGATCCGGGTATTGCGCTATCGATATCAGTTCACGTCGCCCGACCAGCGCGAACACAACGGCGCCTGGTGGCGTCGTCAGTATGTCGGTGTGTGGTATCCACCGGCGCGGTTGTCAGCAGACCGTGATACACCGTAGCGTCAGTTCGAACCCGGCACGCGCGCCGACAGCACCTGCTGCGTTTCGAGCGCCGCGAGACGCGCGTCATCGATCTGCAGCCAATCGCGCAACACTTCGCGATTGTGCTCGCCGCGATACGCCGGTTCGCCACGCACGCCGGTATCCGCCTTCGAGAAACGCCACGGCGAATTCGGCAGCTTCAACGTGCCGCCGCCGCGATCGCTGACCTCGACGACCGCGCCGCGTTCCTTCGCCCAGATCGTCTGGCCGGCCTCGGTGACCGAACGAACCACGCCCATCACGAGTTTTGCTTTCGATAGCGCCGCTTCCAGCGACTGCAAATCCGGAAATTCCATCACCCAGCTCTGGATCAGCGCCGTCAGTTGATCGCGATGCGTCCGCCGCACCTCCTCATCGGCGAAGCGCGGGTCGGTCGCGAGATCGGGCCGGTTCATTGCACGCAGCCACTGCGCGAACGGACCGCGCGCCGTGGGATCGAACGCAACCGATACCGTGCGCCCCGATTGAGTCTTCAGGAGCGGCGATGCGCTGGTGGCGAGCGGCAACGGTTCGGTCAACCCCGTGAGATTCGTCGCGCCGTGTTCGTTCACGCACAGCATCGTTTCCGCCATCGACACATCGACGTGCTGGCCTTCCCCCGTGTGTTCCCGTTGGTACAGCGCCGCGAGGATGGCGGACAGACATTCGAGCGACGTGTACAGGTCGCCGTGCGAATAGGGTTCCTGTTGCGGTTCCTCGGAGTGATAACGCGACTCGCCTTCGATGTAACCCATCTCGGCGTGCACCATCATGGCGTACGCGCCGCGCTGCGACCAACTGCCTTCCTGTCCGTAACCGGAGATCGATGCGTACACGAGGCGAGGGTTCGATGCGCTCAGATCGGTGTAGCTCAGCCCGAGTTTCGCCATCACGCCGGGTCGGAAATTCTCGAGCACGACGTCTGCGTGTTGCGCCAACTCGCGCGCGATGTCGCGACCGGCCGGTTGTGTAACGTCGAGCGAAATATTGCGTTTGCCGCAGTTCTGCTGAGCGAAGTACAACGCCATCGAGTGCAGTCGCGGGGTGCTCTGGCGCGTCATGTCGCCTTCGGGCGGTTCGATCTTGACGACC
>JANLUG010000866.1:0-1244 GCA_031363335.1 Gammaproteobacteria bacterium | reverse complement strand
CGAACGTGTTGATGTCGGGCAGCTGGTATCAGGGCGCCCGCTTCACTGAAGCAGAAGCGGCAAAGGCGGCGCTCGCGTGCGCGAATCTCGGGCTCGATCATCTGTTGGCGGAGCAGTTCGAACCGCGAGGCCCAACGAGCGCAGGGGCGCGCGCCGATCTGGTAGAGCAGATCCTCGAGAACCGTCCGGGCATCGTGCGGCTGTTTCAGATCGGCTGGCATCGGATCCAGGCGCTGCCGATGCACAGCGCGCATACGTTGCTCGATGCGCTGCGGGCGGATCACGTTCGCGAGCAACTGAAGCGCAAGCTGTGGATCCTCGACGAGATCGAGTCGGCCGTGAGCGAGCCGGACATCCTCGAGCTGATTAATGCCGGTGAGTTCGCGGATGTCGGCGACAATCTCGCGCTGCTCAGCCTCGTGCTCGATCCGCGCGCGTGCCAGTGTCTGCGCACGCTCATCACGGATTTTCCACGCTATCCGCTGCAGCTGAATCTCGGCTTTCGAACCGGGACGGCGGCGACGAACGAGAGCCAGTATCTGACTACGCTGGCGCAGTTGGAGAAGGTCGAGGTGTTTCTCAACGAACTCGATACGTTGTTGAAGATCTGAGACGCTGAGAACAGACTGACGCAATGAAGAGATGCCGCACCGTGATTGCTTTCGTGCTGACGCTCGCGCTGCCGTACGCGGCGGTTGCGTCGATCGGCGAAGGCTTGCGCTGCCCTCATGCGGGGCACGCGGGGCGGGTCGCTGATGCCATGCCCATACAACACGATCACGCGGCGATGCAACACGATCACGGCGCAATGGCGCACGCGCAACACGCTGCGGCGCAGGCGACCGGCCACGACAATTGCGATTGTCCGGTCAAATGCGACTGTGCGCAGCACTGCGCCGGCGCCGGATGCGGGGCAGCACTGCCGTTGCAGGGGCTCGAGATCGCGAGTGACAGTGGCGCTGCGCTGCCGATATCCGGCTACGCCGGGCTGACGCGCGAGCCGTGGCACAGTACCGCGTTCCGACCTCCGATCGCGGCGCTGCCAAGCGCCGCCTGAGTTGTTCGGCCGTCGTTCGTGCAGGCTGAACAAATCCCTCCGGTGTGACTCCCGTCCGCGCGCCTTCGGGCGGCGGCGCTTGGCTTCGTCGAGGACGGCCCTATCGGTCCGACGGAGAGCTTCAGCGTGTGTTCTCGGTACGTTTTTCGGATTCTAGGATTCGTTTCCTCGCTTGCGTTGCTTGGCC
>JANLUG010000768.1:0-5110 GCA_031363335.1 Gammaproteobacteria bacterium | reverse complement strand
CGCCTGACGGCGGTCGAGACCACGAAGGGCGTCGTGATGCTCCGCGGCGCGCTGACCGTACGTTGCGCCGTGATCGTCAGGCAACCGATAGCCGAACTGTTTCAGCCACTCGCGCCACGGCCCGCAGTGCGTCGCCATATCGACCACCGGCGTGATCCCCGGAAGGATACCTTCGTCGGTGCGCAGGCGCGGATCGTCAGCCGTCATGTAACGCGGATCGGGTGCGGTGTGGGTGTAGCCGAACAGCGCGGGATCGTAACCGGCGCGCCGCACCTCGAGCGCCCAGTTTGTGAACCTTCGATCAAGCGGAGTGCCATTGGTGCCGGAGCGATGGTTATGCAGATACATGCCGGTGTGCAGGCACGCACGACTCGGACCGCACGGTACGGCATTCGCGAAATGCCGCTCGAACAGCATGCCGTCGGCGGCGAGCGCATCGAGATTCGGCGAGCGCACCACCGGGTGACCGATGGTCGACAGACAGTCGCCGCGCCATTGGTCCGCCGTTATCAGCAGAACGTTGCGACGACGCTGCGTCATTGCAGCGTCCGCGCGAGGTAAGCCTTCAGACGCTGCCACGCGTCGAGCGCCGGCGCCGTGCTCGCTTTCGGATCGCGGTCGACGTACAGCCAGAAGCCATGTTTCACGTCGTCATATACGTGCACGTCGTTCTTGATGCCGGCACCGCGCAGTGCCGCTACGAAGTGCTCGACCTCCTCCGGCTTGATCGTCTGATCGAGACCGGCAAAGGTCCCGTACAGCTCGTGATGCAGATGCTTGAGTTTTTCCGGATCGTCGACCAACTTGCCGTAGAACATCGCCGTGCCGTCGTGGTTGACGCCGTCGAGTCCAAAACTCAACGCGACGCCACCGCCGTAGCACCAGCCGATCGCCGCGACTTTCCCGGAGACATCTTTGCGCGCCTTCAGGTACTTCACCGCCGCATTGAGGTTCTCGATCATTTGGTTCGTGTTCGCCAGCGTTTCCTTCACCAGCGCCATGTTCTGTTCGGGGGTAGAACCGGTGCGCCCGGAATAGAGATCGGCGGCGAACGCAACGTAGCCTTCCGCCGCAAACGCATCGGCCACCTGCCGCACGCGCTCACCCAGACCGTCCCATTCGTGGATCAGAATCACCGCACCGTGCTTGCCGCTGCCGGCCGGTACCGTCAGATAACCTTGCGTTTTCGGATTACCCGGGAAATACGCGACCGATTTTCCGAGCGGTTTTGTACCGTTGCCGAGAATTGCGGCGGGAACCGCGTCGGCTGCGGTCGGCGCGTACGGCACCGGTTCGGCGGACACCGCCGTTGCCATCATCATCGCCAGGATCAGGATCACGCCGCGCATCTTCCCCTCCTCCTCGTTCTCACTGCTTGCTAACAGTTGTACCCGGCCTCACTCGAGCGGAATGAACAGACACGTCCGCGCTTCGCCGGCCACCGCCTGGCTTTTGTGGCCGCGCCCGGTCGTATCTTCAGCCAACAGGATGGTCCCCGGACCGAGACGACGACGCGTGCCGTCGCCTACTTCGAGATCGACCGAACCGGTGAGATTGACCACGTACTGGCGCCGCGGGGCGTTGTGGAAGTCGAGGTCGTAGTCGCCGCCGACTTCGCGGAACAGCACACCGCGTGCTTTCACCATCTTCGAGATCTTGCCGAATGCCCCGCTCTCGGCGAACTCGACATCGATGTCTTCGAAATGCGATTCGCCGTCTGCCCCCGTATAAACGCGCACGATCTGCATGGCACTGCCCTTTGAAACTCTCCCCCTGGGAAGGCGTTACCATACCACCGCGTCTCCTCCTTTCGACATTCCCGGCACGGCACGGAATGACCTCGACACGACACATCGCGGCGCGCTGGTACGCGTTCGGCTACTTGCGCGAAGCGGTTCTGATGTACCCCGTGTACGCCATCATGATGGGCGCGAACGGAATATCGCCGCTCGAACTGTCGACGCTGTTCATCGTGTGGTCGAGCAGCGCGCTGGTATTCGAGGTGCCGTCCGGCGTGCTCGCGGACCGTTACTCCCGCAAGCGCCTGCTCGTCGCGTCCGGCCTCATTAAAGGATGCGTATTCGTCGTCTGGGGGCTCGCCCCGAACTTCTGGGGCTACTTGTGCGGCTTCATCGTGTGGGGCTTCGGGTCGAGCCTCGTCTCCGGCACGTCGGAGTCGTTCTTGTTCGACACGCTGAAACAACGCGAACGGACCGACGCGTTCGCACGCATCTACGGACGCGGCTTGATGGCGAACAGCCTCGGCGTGGCCACCGCGCTCGCCGTTGGCGGTTACGCCGCGCAAGCGGGCTACGCGCTGCCGCTCGTCGAGTCGGCGCTGATGCCGATGCTGGCGTCGCTGATCGTGGCGCTCACGTTCGTCGAACCGCCGCGAACCGGTCTGCCTCAGGTGCATGCGCGCGTAGCCGATACGCTCTTCGCCGGTCTGAGAGAAGTGCGCGGCAATCGCGCGATGCTATGGACGGTCGCGATGTTCGCAAGCCTGGTCACCGCGTACGGCGTGCTCGACGAATACATCGGTCCGTTCCTGACCGAAAGGGCCTTTTCGATCGGCGCAATCGGCGTGATTTACGCGTCGTTGTATACGATGCGCACAATCGGCATGGAGGCCGCGCACCGATTGCCGGCGCGTTCGTTGCGGGCGACCGCGATGGTGCTGGGCGTCGGCACGCTGGGTCTCGCCGCCAGCACCGTGTTGACCGGCTATGCCATTGCCGTTGCGATCGGCATTTACTTCGCATTGACGGCCGCGTCCGAAGTGCTGCTGCAAACGCAATTGCAGCAGCAGATCGAAGGTACCGCGCGCGCGACGGTGACGTCGCTCGCGAAAATGGCGCAACACGCGTGTGAGCCTGCGTTCCTGCTCTATATCGGCGGAATCGCCCAAGTCTGGTCGTTCAGCGCGGCCTTCGCCGCGGTGGCGGCGCTGACGTTCGTGCTGGCCATCGCTTTTGCGGCGATGGCGCCAGCGCGGAATCGTTAGCGAGCTCGGTCAGCGGATCGCGCGCGCCTTCTGCGCCGCGGGTCGTGCCGCGCTCTTGGCGAGCCAGGCTTCGACTTTGGGCCATTCAGCAAGGCTGAAGCGCCCCGCCGACGCCCAGTTCAACACGCATGCCACGTTGAGATCGGCCACCGTGAACCGCGAACCCAGGATGTATTCACTCTTCGTGAGGTGTCCGTTCAGCACGTCGAGCGGCTTGCGGACCTCGTCGAAATACTTCGCGGCCTGCGCTTCGTCTTTCGTCATCCCCATCATGCCGGTGCGGGCGAACAGCGCGTTCAGTAGCGGCTTCTCGATCTCGGTCATCACCCAGAGGCTCCACTGCGCGGCGTGTGTTTCTTCGGCGAGGTTCTTCGGCGCGAGGTCGCCGCCGTATTTCTTCGCGAGGTACAGGTTGATCGCCATCGACTCCCAGACGATCACGCCGTCGTCGTCGATGGCCGGGATGCGGGCGTTCGGGTTGATCGCCTTGTACTCGTCCGATTTGGTGCCTTTCGCGAAGTCGGTCTTGACGTGTTCGTAAGGGACCCCGCACTCCTCGACCATCCACAACGTGCGCGCGGCTCTGCTCTGCGGTACGCCATAAACTTTCAATTTGCTCATCGAGTGTTTCGTCCTGTGGTTGCTGTCGGCGCCGGATCATACAATCGTGGCTCTGTCCGGGTAAGCGGCACGCCATGAATCCGATCCTGCGCGACATTCTCGAACTGCTCGACGTCGAACGTATCGAGGAGAATCTGTATCGCGGCCGCAACGCAGCGGAGTCGGAGCACGTATTCGGCGGCCAGGTGCTCGCGCAGGCCATCGCGGCGGCGTATCGGACCATCGACGAACAACGCGAGCTGCATTCGATCCACGCCTATTTTCTGCGCCCGGGCGACTGGAACGCACCGATCCTCTATGAGGTGGACCGCATCCGCGACGGCAAGAGCTTCACGACGCGGCGCATCGCGGCGATCCAGCACGGCCGCGCGATCTTCAGCATGTCGTCGTCGTGGCAGAAGGACGAACCCGGCCTCGAGCATTCCGTGCCAATGCCGGATGTGCCGTCACCCGAATCGTTGCGTTCCGACAAAGAGGCTTATGCGCAGATCGCGAAGACGCGGCCCGAGGTGCAGCGCTTTGCCTATCGCTTCGACGCGATCGACAGCCGCCAGGTCGAGAACATCCTGATGGGCAATAACAACAACGTGCATCCGCCGTATAAACACACGTGGCTGAAAACCCGCGACGCGCTGCCGGACAATCCCGAAGTGCATCTGTGCATGCTTGCGTATATGTCGGACCTCGACTTCATGAGCACGTCGATGCTGCCGCACGGCCGCAGCCCGGGCGATGGCAACTTCCAGGGCGCGAGCCTCGATCACGCGTTGTGGTTTCATCGCCCGTTTCGCGCGGACGAGTGGTTGCTGTTTGCGAAATCGAGCCCGAGCGCATCGGGCGCCCGGGGCTTCGTAAGAGGTCAGTTCTTCAACGCGCGCGGCGAGCTCGTCGCTACCGCCGCGCAGGAATGCCTGATCCGTATCCGCGACTGATCTTCAGACGCTGCTACAGCGCCTTCATGATCGCTTCGGCGCTCGATACTTCGAACTTGCCGGGCGCTTCGACGTTCAGTTTTTTGACGACGCCGTTCTCGACGATCATCGCGTAGCGCTGCGAGCGCTTGCCGAGACCGAAGCCGCTGCCGTCCATCTCGAGGCCGACGGCTTTCGTGAAGTCGCCATTGCCGTCGCCGACCATCAGCAGGTGCTCTGCGTTTTTCGACTTGCCCCACGCATCCATGACGAATGCGTCGTTCACGGAAAGGCAGATGATGCTGTCGACGCCTTTCGCCTTGATCTGGTCGGCGTTGACGACGAAGCCCGGGAGGTGCGCCATCGAACACGTCGGCGTGAATGCGCCGGGCACCGCGAACACGACCACTTTCTTGCCGGCGAACAGTTCGTCGGTGGTCACCGCCGCAGGCTTACCGTCTTTGAACATGTTGAGTTTCGCGGACGGTAATTTGTCACCTTCTTTGATCGTCATTGGTCACTCCCTGGCTTGGTTTTAGAGGACCGCAGAGTGTGGTGAAAGGGCCGTCGAGCG
>JANLUG010000753.1:0-1302 GCA_031363335.1 Gammaproteobacteria bacterium | reverse complement strand
GAAATGATCGCCGTGGTCGAGGTCGTCCGACATGCTGCGGGCGAGCGCGTCGATGACGAGCGGATCGACCGGTTGCTGCGGCGGTGTGGCGGGAAATGTCGCCGGCGATAGACAGAGCACTGCGGCGAAGGAAATACAGCGCCATAACGACTTTGGCGAGCGGCGTGTAACGGTGTCGGGTTCGATTCGGGTGCGGTCAATCATCCATTGATCGCGGCGCGCACATGGGCCGTGACGGTGTCGACGTTGACGGCGAGCGTATCAGCAGACCGGCGCGTCCGGTACTCGACCTGGCCCGCTTTGAGATTCCGTTCACCGATCACGATGCGATGCGGTATGCCAATCAGGTCCGCATCGGCGAATTTCACGCCCGGACGTTCGTCGCGGTCGTCCAGCAGCGTCTCGATGCCGAACGCTTCGAATTCGCCCAGCAGCCGGTCGGCGGTCGCGCGCACGGCATCGGATTTTGCATAGTTCAGCGCAACGAGATGCACGGCGAACGGCGCGACGGGTTGCGGCCAGATGATGCCGTCGTCGTCGTGGCATTGCTCGATGATGGCGCCGACCAGCCGCGTTACGCCCATGCCGTAGCAACCCATGATCAGCGTCTTCGTCGAACCATCCTGATCGAGCACCTTCGCGCCGAGCGATTCGCTGTATTTGCGGCCGAGCTGGAAGATGTGACCCACTTCGATGCCGCGCGTGATCGACAGGCGACCTTTGCCGTCGGGCGACGGATCGCCGTCGACGACGTTGCGCATGTCGACAACGCGATCCGCGGCAACGGCAACGTCGCGGTCCCAGTTCGCGCCGCGATAGTGGTAGCCGTCGTCGTTTGCGCCGCAGATGAAATCGACGGCGGCGCGGGCGCTGCGATCGACGTAGGTCGGCATCGTCAAACCGATCGGTCCAAGCGAGCCGACACCACATGCGACGCTCGCGCGGATCATTGCGTCGGTGGCAAACGCGAACGGCGCCGCAACGCCGGGCAGCTTCTGCGCTTTGATTTCGTTGAGTTCGTGGTCGCCGCGCAGCACCAGCGCAACGACGCCTTCGGTGCCGGCGACGATCAGCGTCTTCAGCGTTTGCGCCGCAGGCACTTTGAAGAACTCGGCGATCTGTTCGATCGTGTGCTGACCGGGTGTTGCGATCTTTTCCAGCGTTGCAGCGGGTTTCGCCGCAGCTTGCGCGGGCGCCAGTGCCTCTGCCTTCTCGACGTTTGCTGCGTAGTCGCTCGCATCGCTGAACGCGATGCGGTCTTCACCGGTGCTGGCGAGCACCTGGAATTCGTGCGAAGTACTG
>JANLUG010000723.1:0-2315 GCA_031363335.1 Gammaproteobacteria bacterium | reverse complement strand
TCGAGGTGCTCGAGGAACCCGCCGATGCCCGCAACGAAGCGTTGCGATCGCTCGAAGCACCTGACTTCGAATTGCCGGATCTCAACGGCCATATGCACCATCTATCGGACTACCGCGGCAGCAAGGTGCTGTTGGCGAGTTGGGCTTCCTGGTGAGGCTGTAAACTCGACCTGCCCGTGTGGCAGGCACTGTACGAAGAACTCGGATCGAAGAAATTCACGGTGATCGCGGTGGCGCTCGAGAGCAGAGGCGCCGACGCGGCGCGACCGTGGATCGAGCACGCCAAGCCGACATATCCGTGCCTGATCGACGTCGATCATGTCGTTGCGCGCGAATACAACATGATCAACGTGCCGCAGGCGGTGTGGATCGACGAGAACGGCCATATCGTGCGGCCCACGGAGACGGCCGGTGTAACGGAAGGTTTCCGCAAGATGAACCCGACCACCTACGAAATGCCGAAGGAAGAAATCGCAGCGGGTGTTGCCGAACGCGGCCGCTATCTCGACGCGATTCGCGATTGGGTAGCCAACGGCGCGGCGAGTAAATTCGCGCTCGCGGCCGCCGAAGCGCGCCGCCGCACGCCGCAATTCACTCCAGCCGTTGCCCGCGCGCACGCCACATTTCGGCTCGGCCGGCATCTGGTCGAGCACGGTCGACGCGACGAAGGTTTGCGTGTTCTGGAAGAGGCGGCCAGGTTGAATCCCGATGCGTGGTCGATCTGGCGCCAGATGGCCGATCTCGACACGGTCGGCAAGTCGGGCGGACCGGAATTCTGGGCGCGCGTTGCGGCCCTGGGTGAGAAGCACTACTACGCACCGGTGGAGATGCCGAAAGCGTGACTCGCCAACGAGTCGGTTCGGGCGCGAGTACTCAGCCGACGCTGACCCCGAACAGATAACCGAGCCCATAGGTGAGCGCGGATGCGGCGGCGCCGATGCCGAGCATCCTCACACCGCCGTAAAACGCGCGACGGCCGGTGAACAGGCTGATCGTTGCGCCCAGCCCGAAGAGCGCGGTACCGGTAAGTGCACCCGACGCGACGAGTCCACCGGAGCCGATCAGAAACGGCAGCAGCGGTACCAGCGCACCGACCGCGAAACAGGCAAACGAAAATCCTGCGGCGGCCCACGCCGACCCGAGATCGTCCGGATTGAGGCCAAGTTCTTCGCGCGCAAGCACATCGAGTGCGTGTTTCGGATCCGCGAGCATCTTGTGCGCAACCACGCGCGCTTCATCCAGGTTCATTCCGCGCGCCGCATAGATCAACGCGAGTTCTTCGGCTTCTTCGTCGGGGTATTCGTCGAGTTCGTTCTGCTCGAGCAGGATCTGATGCTCGTAAAGCTCGCGCTGCGAACGCACCGACACAAACTCACCGGACGCCATCGATAACGCTCCGGCCAGAACGCCTGCGACACCCGCGAGTAGAATCATCCGGCTATCGGACGTCGCTCCTGCGATTCCCATGATGAGGCTCGCGTTCGAGATCAGGCCGTCGTTTGCGCCGAATACGGCCGCGCGCAAATTGCCGCCGCCTACACCGCGATGCGACTGACCGACTTCTTCGACCGTAAGCGGCATCAGATGGCCGCCGGGATGCACGCCTGCATACGCCGACATGCCGCGCACTTTCATACCGGCCAACACCTGACGGATCGGCTTCACGCCGAAACGGCGGGCGAGCGACGCAACGATCCGCGCGCGGACGTTCGGCGAGAAGTTCGGCGGTTCAGCGCCGGCGGACGACATCTTCGCGGCCCACAGCGACGCTTGTTCGTCGGCCTCGCCTGCAAGCGTGGTGAACAGCTGCGACAACGTCGGGCGCGGCTCGATCTCGGCGAGCACGCGATACAACCACGCTGATTGCTTTTCTTCGTACCAACTGGAGACGGCCGTAGCCGCTACATCGTCAACGCGTCTAACCATTCCGATTCAGGCGCACTCTTTTGTTCGACGTGGGTCGGTATGGTAGCAGCATGCTCTCGTTGATCGGTCGGAATGCAACAGGTAGGCTCGCGCTCGCTTGCGCAACCCCGCCATTTGCCTTCGTAACACCACGTCCGGAGACGTCGGCATGCTCCTTCGCCCCGCTTATTCGCTGCGAGCCCTCGCCGCTCGCGCGAGCATTCTCATCGCGATCATCAGCCCGTTTGCGGCGCACGCCGACGAACTATGCAGACCGGTACCCACGGATCGGCCCCGCATCGGCCTCGTGCTCGGCGGCGGTGGCGCCAAGGGCGCCGCCCACATCGGCGTGCTGAGAGTCCTCGACGAACTGCATATCCCGATCAATTGCGTGGTGGGCACCAGCATGG
>JANLUG010000647.1:0-7012 GCA_031363335.1 Gammaproteobacteria bacterium | reverse complement strand
GAATGACCGGGCTCCAGTCCGTGCAACGCGCCTAACAGGATGGCGCTGGGGATGAAGAGCCATGTATTTTTGGCACCTTGTTGAAGCAGGGCAGCGTTGCTGAGCGACTTCCAGACAATCGCGCCCGTCCTGCAACATCGCGATGATGCTCTTCAGGTGACCCTCGGCCCGCCTCAAGCGCGCTTGGCGCGCTGCTCTAATGAGGGGCCGAAGACCAATGGATGTGGGCGATTCGCCACCCCCTTTCGGTCTTGGTGAGCACGAGTGTTTCGGTGCTGTCGAGATCCACGTCTTTGCCGTCGAATTGGCCGGTGAGCCGGCTGCGGGTAGCAACCCATGCATTCAGGCCATCGCCCCCCACGTTTTGCGAGAGTTGCTCGCGCTGCAACTTCGCGAGAAACGCCACATCGGCCGCCAGATGGTGCTCGAAATATTCTGCCGCCGATGTCTCAACGCCACCCGATTCGTAGATCAGTACGTCCTTTTGCAGCAGTGCGCGCACCGTGTCGGTATCGCCGGCCGCGAGCGCATCGCTCAACATTTCGGCCGTTGCGCGCGGATCGCCGGCAGATACAACGAACGCAGCAGAGTTTGCGGGTGCGGTCTGCGGATCGTCGGCGTGGGCGCAAGCGATCGGACTGGGGGCAATCGTCGCGATTACGCTGCCGCGACGCATGGCAAACAACAAGCGTCCTTTCAGATCTGCGGGCACGGTCATCGTCCTCGTGTTTGGTGAATGTCGGCGGGCCGAAACGGTTGCGCGAGCAGCGCATCGAAGCGCTGCTCCGTGTCGGAGCGGAACTGCGACAGCCCGATCGGCATCGTGCGCGGATCGCCTCGCGGAATCGCCCGATAGCTGCTGAACAAACGATCCCACCACAGCAGCAGGAAGCCGAAGTTAGTGTTGTGCTCGTCGCGCTCGACAGAGTGGTGCACCCGGTGCACGTCCGGCGTGACGATCATCTTGCGCAAGAGCGCGTCGACGCGGGGTGCGATGCGTACATTGGAGTGTTCAAACAGCGATGCGGAACTCAGCAGCGCTTCGAATATCAACACGGCCCATGGCGACGCGCCGAGTCCGACGACGATCGCCGACTTGATGGCAAGCGACACCAGAATCTCGCCGGGATGAAAGCGGATTCCTGTCGTCATATCGAACGCGATATCGGAATGGTGTACGGCGTGCAGACGCCACAGCCACGGCACCCAGTGAAACAGCCGGTGTTGCAGATACATGCTTGCGTCCAGCAACACCAGCGCGACTCCGAACTCGATCCACGCGGGGACCGCGATTCGCGTCAACAGACCCCAGTGCATGACCTGTGCCGCCGCGGCCAACCCGATCAAGGACGTTGCCGTGACGATGCGTACGGTCACAGTGTTTGCCAACAGGAGCGCAATGTTGACACCGAGCCGTCTAACGGAACGAGCCGGCCGACGTGGCCAGATGCGTTGCGCTATTGCCAGCGTCGCGATCGATACCAGGAACATACCCGATCTCAACCACGGTTCGAGCGCGACCACATCGGTCGTTGCAAGATTCATGTTCCCGATTCCATGAGGGTCGGCGAGCCTGCGTACGTGGATGTCATCTCCAGTATCATCGCGAAATGAGCGTGCGCCTGCCGATCTATCTCGACTACAACGCAACGACGCCCGTGGCGCCGGAAGTGGCGGACGCCATGTTGCCGTTTCTGCGCGAACATTTCGGCAACCCGTCGTCTTCGCATACCTACGGACGTTTTGCAGCGGACGCCGTAAGCACGGCGCGTGCCCAGGTCGCCGCGTTCATCGGCGCAAGCAGCGAAGAGATCGTGTTCACCGCCTGCGCAACGGAAGCGAATAACTTAGCACTGCTCGGCGCGGCAAGAGCCGCTCCGAATTCGAAACGCCATCTCGTCATCAGCGCAATCGAACACCCCGCGGTGATGGGGCCGGCGAAATATCTGCAGGATGAGGGTTGGGAACTGACGGTGGTGCCGGTGGACGGATTCGGTCGGGTATCGCCCAAGGATGTCGCGCGCGCCTTGCGGAGTGATACCGCGCTTGTGTCGGTGATGCATGCCAACAACGAAGTCGGCACGGTGCAGCCGATCGAGGAGATTGCACGCGTTGCCCATAGGCACGGGGTGCTGCTGCATACCGACGCTGCGCAATCGGCCGGCAAGATTGCGGTCGATGTCGACACGCTCGGGGTCGACCTGCTTTCGTTGGCCGGACACAAGTTCTATGCGCCGAAGGGCATTGGTGCGCTTTATGTTCGGCGGAACACGCCCCTTCGCTCCGTTGGCTATGGAGCCGATCATGAGGGCGGCCTGCGACCCGGCACGGAAAACGTCCCCGCCATCGTCGGCCTCGGTGTCGCAGCACAGCTCGCTCGGAGTCGACTGCCGGAGGCGACACGTCATCTGCGGGCGTTGCGCGATCGACTCCATCAGCGTTTGGGCGAGGCCATACCCGGTCTGATGCTCAACGGGCACGCCGACGAACGGCTGCCCAATACCCTGCACGTGTCTTTTCCTGAGACCACGGGACGGAGTCTTTTGGAGCAGGTCGGCGATGTTGTCGCCGCATCCGTCGGCTCGGCCTGTCACTCTGAGCACGCCGCAGTCAGCGGCGTATTGGCCGCGATGGGCTTCGAATACATTCGTGCCATAGGAGCGGTTCGATTGTCCGTCGGCGTCATGACGACGGTTGACGAGATCGAGTACGCCGCCAACGGTTTGATCGAGGCGTGGCGGACGGTGGTCGGGCGGTGACAGAGTTCGTGCGCGTGATGTACAAGCGACTCGTTCCGAACGATCTGACGATTCGTCGACGAGCGCGGCGGGTGCCGCGATGCAGTTCGCTCGGCTGATTCGTACCGCTTTTCAAACCTGAGCCGACACCACCTACCGATGCAGAATCAGCGGCGACGCTTCGGTAGCGGCACAATCATGCGAACCCGCGTTCGATATTGCACGTAGGCATCGCCGAGCGAATCGACAAGATCCCGCTCCTCGAACTGCAATGCGATCAGGATGTACAGCGTGGTGCCCACGGCGAAGTACAGATGCCCCGCCGTCATCACGGGCGCCGCCCAGAAAGCCACGATGAAACCCAGCATGATCGGATGGCGCACGAGCCGGTAAAAGCCGGGCGTCACGAACCGCATCGTGGGCGGTTCTCTACCCGTCATGGCACTCGACACCTGTTTCAAGCCGAAGAGGTGAAAGTGATCGATCATGAAAGTCGACAGCAATACGAACAGCCAGCCAAACCAGAACAGACCGACAAGCAGAACGTATCCAAGGTCACCCGGTGCCGAACTCCAGATGATCTGCGTCATCGGGCGCCACTGCCAGAACAGCAGGATCAGTGCCAGCGACGACAGGAGTACGTAGGTACTGCGCTCGAAGGCTGCAGGCACGATGCGCGTCCATATGGATTTGAATCCCGGGCGCGCCATCACCGTGTGCTGAATGGCGAATAGCCCCATGAGCAGGCCATCGATGATGACCGCCGCGAGCGGACTCGCCGTCGATCCGCCCACATCGATGCTGCGAGGCACCCATGGCGCCAGTGCCGCAAACTCCAGCTGCAGATTGCCCACGAATGCGATCGAGTAGAGAAAGGCGGCCAGAAATACTACGTAGCAGACAATTCCATAGAACA
Source organism: Gammaproteobacteria bacterium (assembly GCA_031363335.1). Taxonomy (GTDB): domain Bacteria; phylum Pseudomonadota; class Gammaproteobacteria; order Pseudomonadales; family Azotimanducaceae; genus DATJGR01. The sequence goes on along the minus strand of JANLUG010000647.1, from coordinate 3,358 downwards.
ATGCCAGAACACCTACCATGACAAGATCCCCTCCGTCGTCAGTGCGTGAGGAGCGTAACAGAGGCTGCCACGCCGGTATCGTCAATCCTCATTGGGCACCCGAATAACACCTCCACTAAGGCGCGCCGCGTTTGAGGAGATCAGCGGCTTGAGCCCCACCAGGGGTCGCAACCACGAGATCCGCCGTACGACGAACTCGTAAGCGGCGAGTACCAGGACGATCGTCGTCGCGACGATCGTCAGGTACTTCGAGGTGGCGCTCCAGTCCAACGGCACCACGACATAGGAAACCGCCACGATCACCGTAAGGTGCAGACAGAAGAACGGATAGACGGCGTCGTTCAAGTACGCGAGGACGCGATTCTCGCGCCGCAGATAGCGACCCGCGTAGCCGAGGCATACCAGCAACCAGAACCACGCGTTCGCGCTGCGCACGATGCAAAACCACAGGTATTCAAAGGCGCCGACATCGCCGTGCTGCGCGGGTGTGAAGCTGCTGATGGGCCACGACCAGAACTCAACGAACAATACCGTCGTCGTGAGACACGCCAGCAGCAACGAAACGCCGCGTATCGAACAAACGCGGTCGAGCAGGACTTCACTCGAAGCAAACAAGTAGCCGGCGAGAAAGACGAGAAACCAATTGCTGAAGCTCGCCCAATCGTGGATCAGGTCGCGAAATCCCGGAAACCACGCACGCAGCGCAATCTCGAAGACGGCCAATGGTGCGATGGCAAGGTACAGGCCGAATCCGCGGCTCATCCTGGCGCTCACCTGCGCCAATCGGGTTCGACCGGCGGCGCTGTTCAGCCACGCGAACACCGGCCAGCCGATCAGACAGAACAGATACAGATACGCGATGAACCAATAGTGATGCCAGCTGAGATTGCCTCGCGGATAGACGCCGCTGCTGAAGAAACGTGGGTAGAACTCGATGAACGATCCCGTGAATGTGCCTAGAAAGCGTTTCTCGAGAAAAATCATCGGCGGGACGATGACCAGCACGCCAAAAAGAAACGGTACCAGTAGCCGGACGGCACGATCGCGGAAGAACTCGGTCCGACCGCGGCGCCGTAGTGCGAAACACACGCCGACACCGGAGACGAGAAACAGCAGCGACAGCCGGAATTCGTGCAGGAACCCGACGAAAATCTGTAGCGCGGGGCTCGATGGGGCGTTCTGGATCATCGGTATGCCGTTCGGAATGAACGGCATCGCCGAGTGAAAAAAGATCAGCAGCCCGAACGCGATCACGCGCAACCAATCCAGATCCGCTCGACGCGACGTGATACCGAGATCGTTGCCGTGAGGTGGAAGAAAAGAGCGTTGCATTAGGGAGCTCCGTGGCGGTTCGATCGCGCATTTCAGCGCGCTCCACTCGCCGGGTTCTCCCGGAAAAGTCGCGATATCGTTCTGAATTCGAAATCCGGGCGGTATTTCAGGAATTCGACAGAGATTTAGCCCGATAGGCGGTCGGCACCGTGCCGAATTGCGCTCGAAACGCGGTGTTGAAAGACGACATCGACCGGAATCCGACGTCGAGGGCGAGCGTCAGAACCGGCGTACGGGGTTCGCTGACGAGACGTCGCGCGGCTTCTGCCAATCGATAGCTGTTGATGAACTGGCTGAAGTTGCGATGGCCGAGTTGTCGGTTGATCGCGCGCCGCAGTTGATGTTCCGAGACCCGGAGGCGCTGCGCCAGTTGAGCGATGCGCAAGCCGTGCTCCGCGTACAGGCGCTGCGCCGTCATGAGGCGCAGCAGCTCCGCGATGAGCGGGTCTGTCGGCAGAGATGTTTGTGCCGGTGCCGGCACTATCGAGTCGGCCCGAGGGGCGAGCAGCGTGAACGCAGGGTTGAGCTTGAGAAACGCGAGATTGATGGCGAACGCGAGCGTGAACAGCGCGCCCATGCCGATCAACTCGAGCGGAGCCGGTACGCGCCAACGCGACACGAGTTCCACGCAGACGACAACGGCCACCGCGAGCGCGAGCGCCACGATGAACGCGGGTCGCAACTTCAGCCGCGCCTCGACCAGATCGTCCTCGCGACCGCGCCAGACGACATAGATCGCGGCGCAGGCGAATGCCAGCTTGGCGAACTGAACGACGAACACCAGGATCGGTACCGATTCCCGGTCCAATGTCACGCACACCGCAGCTGCTACATAAGCGAGCGCGATGCATGCCAGTGTTTTGGGCACCTTCGGGGTGTCGTCGAACACGGTCCATGCCAAGGCGAGCAAGAGGAGGGGAATCAACTCCGAAGTCAGTGCCAGGCCGAGGAACGCCGGAGACGCGCCTTCGGCCGCAGCCATCGGGATGGCAAGGTAAGCGATGATCGCGAGCGCCAGCGTGCAGCCCAGCAGGCGCACGCGAAGCGGATTGTTCGACCAGGCCAGGGCCGCAGCGCTCAACAGCACTTGAGAAGCGGCGAGCAGGCGCAGCACGACGATTGCGTTCAGCATCGAGCGAGTATGCCATGCGCCATAGTGAGCCGCGCCCGAGTCAGTTTGTTGGATCGCGCGAGCCTGGCGAGACGATGAGCGACTGATGCGGACTCGGACAAGCGGTATACCGCGCGTTCACCGTGTGCGGAGCCGTAGGCGTCCCCATTTGCCGGTGAGCTGCGATGCGCCGCGGAGGCGGCGTGCCCCATTGCGGCATCAAGGGCGATTGTTTATGGTCGGCCGCCTTCCCACTACTTCATAGCCCAAGGATCGATTGCCGTGGATTGCCTCCCGTTACGCATCGACCACCCATATTGATGTCGTTCCGCGTTGTCGCAGTTGTGGCGCTGCTCGTCGGTCACAGCGTCGCGTTCGCTGAAGCGGCGAGCCAACCGCCGGCGTCCATCGAGCAGGTCGTCATCACCGGCAACGCATCGGTCGCCGAACGGCTCAACGGTGTCGGCAGTTCAACCGACATCGACGCGGACACGCTGCGGCTGGTCGGACAGACACATATATATGAAACGATGGTGCGCGTGCCGGGTGTCTGGGTGTCGAAGGGTTCCGAGGAAGAGCACCTGACTGCAATCCGTTCGCCGGTGTTTACCGGTACCGGTGCGTGCGGTGAGTTCCTGTACCTCGAGAACGGTGTGCCGATCCGGCCGGCCGGCTTCTGCAACATCAACAATCTGTTCGAGATCAATTCCGAACAGGCGGCGCGCATCGAAGTGCTGCGCGGCGCCGGCAGCGCGCTGTTCGGCAGCAACGCGCTGCACGGTGCGATCAACGTGGTGACGCCGACCACTGCGGAGCCCGGGCGACTGTATGTGGAAGGCGGGCCGGACGACTACGGCGCCGTGCGGCTGAGCGCGAGCACGATGGCCGATGAACAGCTGCTGCGTTTCGACGGCA
>JANLUG010000637.1:0-1129 GCA_031363335.1 Gammaproteobacteria bacterium | reverse complement strand
GGAGCAGACCGCAGCGTGGAGCAGCGGCGCGGTCGACGCCGCTGCGAAGATCGAGACAGGAGGACTCGACGCGATCGAACGGATGCCCGTGCATCCGCGGCATGCGAAGCGTCTCCCGCCGGATCTCTACGACGCGCTCATATCCGACGGCGCGCGCCTCAGTCCGCTCGGCATCGCAAATACGCTGCGCTATACAAATCCCAACGCATCCATCCGGGCGCGCGTGGCCGAAAACGCACTACCGGCGTTGTTGATCTGCGGCCGCGAAGAGACGCGTTTTGCGCCGCACCGCGAGTTCGCGCGGGCGCAAATGCCGGATCTGTCGATCGTGGATCTCGCGGTGGGCCATGGCGTGAACATGGAAGACCCGCGCGGATTCAATCAGGCGCTGACGGATTTCATTTCGCGTCCGCCTCGCTGACCACCCAAGGAACGACCGGCTTGCGGTCGTCGCCGCAACTCGTCAGCACCTGTCTGGCCGCGCCGGGACGAACGGTGAGCGCATGCAAACCAAACGAGATGCGATAGCCGCCGCCATCGAGCGATTGGCGCACCATCGGCCCCGAAATGTCGACTCCGCGCACGGTGAGCGCGGCCTCGGCCGCTTGAACGTCCGGCGACGAACGACTTCGCCCGCGCAACCAGGCACGCGCCAAATGATTCCGTTCCACGGCGTCCACGAATGCGCCGACGTCGTCGGGTTGCACGCGTCCATATAGTGCCGCCTGCGGCAGTGTGAGCACGTTGGGAGCAAATCGATGGCCGCCGAGATGTGTGGTCTGCCATGCGCGCTCGCCGACCCGCTCACGCAACGCAGCGTACGTCGGCAGGCCGAACCGTGCGCAACACACGTCGCGCTGGCCGTTGGTGCAGACAAAATATTGCTGCGCGGTTTGGGGTGCGCTCGTCACGATGGCATCGAACGACAGCGTGCTCAGTGCGTCATAGTCCGGCGCTTCGACGCGATACAGTCCGGTCGCTGTACCGAGCATCAGCGTCACTCCGGTGCGGTCGATTTCCGGCCGACGGATCAGCTGCACGCGCGGCTTCAACGCACGAGCGCTGATCGCCTGGGTCAATTGCGTCAGCCAGACCCTTGTCGGCTCCGCGAGCGAATTGTCGGTGGTGG
>JANLUG010000635.1:0-1748 GCA_031363335.1 Gammaproteobacteria bacterium | reverse complement strand
CGAACCGACCAGCCACAGCAGCATGAAGAACGCCATCATCGCGGTGACGAAGTCGGCGAGCGCTACTTTCCAGGCGCCGCCGTGATGACCGTGGCCACCCTTCTTGATGCGCTTGATGACGATGATCGGCGCGTTCGTCTCACTCATGGTCGCGCTCGCGAGAAGGCGTCAGGCCTTGTTGTTCTTGATGTGTTCGTCGAGTTCGCGGAAGGCAGGGCGTTCCGTGGAGAAGATCGCCTTGCGGCCGAACTCGATGGCGATTTGCGGTGGATAGCCCTGGATGGACGCCATCAGGCAGGTCTTGAGAACTTTGACGAACTGCGATTCGTCGCGCGCGGCGAATTCGAGATAGTTCGCCATCGGCCCTACGAGGCCATACGCGAGCAGGATGCCGAGGAAGGTTCCGACCAGAGCGGTCGCGACCTTGTGGCCGATCACCTCGGCACCGTCATTCAGCGACGCCATCGTGATCACGATGCCTAGCACCGCCGCGACGATTCCGAAGCCCGGCAATCCGTCGGCGATGCGCGTCACCGCGCTCGATGGGGCGTGGCCCTCTTCGTGATGCGTTTCGAGCTCGACGTCCATCAATGCTTCGATCTCGAACGAATTCAGCTTCGCGCTGACCATCAGCCGCAGGTAGTCGCAGATGAAGTCGAGCGCGTGGTGATTGGCGGTGATGGCCGGGTATTTCTGGAAGATCGCGCTGTTTTCAGGCTCATCGACGTCGGCTTCGAGCGCCACCATGCCGTCTTTGCGGGCTTTGTTCAGCAGGTCGTACATCAACGACAGCGCGTCGAGGTACGTCTGTTTGGTGTATTTGGATCCCTTGAACAGGAGGCCGAGGTCCTTGCCGACCTTCTTGATGACCTTCATCGGATTCGAAATGATGAACGCGCCCATGGCGGCACCGAAGATCACGAGCAGTTCGCTCGGATGCCAAAGCGCGAGGACATGGCCGCCGGAGATGACGAACCCACCCAGCACGCAACCCATAACTACGACGAGTCCGATCAGGAAATTCATGGGAGAGCGATTTCCGACGCTTTGAGGATATCGAAAGAGTAGTTCACAAAAGCCGTTCATGCCGGAGGCGGGTTCGGCGACGGTGCCGGGGCAAATTGCGGCTTCCGAAGTGAATGCGTACCATCCGCGGACTCGCCGACGAGGACAGACCCCTCCGAGAGGCTTTTCCGAACCGGAAGCGCGCTGCAGCTGAGCAGGCGCAGGCCCTAGTAGGAACAAGACGTATCGCTACGACACAGCGCATTGAGTGCCGGCCGCGAGCCGGAAGCTGGATGGCACCGCCGATCATCGGTTCCAGCAGGTTTCCAACAACACTGGAAAGCTGCCATGGAATCGACGTTTCAATCCCGTATCGCAGTCCGTTCGATCGCGCAACACCTCGGCGAAACCGTTGTACTGCGCGGCTGGATTTATCGGCTGCGCGTTCTTGCCAATACCTCGTTCGTGATCCTGCGCGACGCCAGCGGCGAAGTGCAGTGCGTCGGCGCGTCGAATACGTTGAGTGCGCTGCATCTGAAACTCGACGACACGATCGAAGTGGTCGGTTCAGTACGAGCCGATGCGCGCGCGAAGCTGGGCTATGAAATCGACATCGAGCGCATCCGCGTATTGAACCCGGCGACTAACCGCCTGCCGTTCAACGCCTCCAGCGACATCGACGAGCTGAAGACGATGCTCAGCGGCGGTGGCGCCGCCCCCATCCATGCGGGCGGGTCGGGCAA
>JANLUG010000621.1:0-9065 GCA_031363335.1 Gammaproteobacteria bacterium | reverse complement strand
GTGCCAGGTATAGACGCCCTGTCCGGTCCGCTCGCCGCCGATGAAGTCTCCCTCATAACGATCCGCGTTGGCCCAGATGAACAAGCCGCGTCCGGTAATGTGATCCTCTAGAAACTCGCCTTCGTATCGATCGCCATTCGGCCAACGCAGCACACCGCTGCCTTGCCTGAGGTCCTTCTCGAAGCTGCCTTCGTACGTGCGGCCGTCGGGCCAGTAGTAGGTTCCGCTGCCCTGCATCTGGTCGTTCACGTACTGGCCGACATACCGATTGCCGTCGGCCCATGTGTACGTCCCTTTTCCGTTGCGCAGATCGTGCTCGACTTCACCCTCGTAAACGTCGCCGGTCGGCAGCTCCACGTGTCGATAGTCGGCGTGCACGAATGCAGCAGCCGTCCACGCGAGGCACAACGCAGCGACTCGAAGAGCGGTCACCGTTGCCCCTCGAACAGCGTGCGGTACGTGTCTCTAAGCAGTTTCTTCTGCACCTTCCCCATTGCGTTACGCGGCAGCGCGTCCACGAATATCACCCGCTTTGGGACCTTGAAAGCAGCCAGTCGTTCACGCAGCGGACGCAGAATGTCGGCTTCGCTGACGGTATCCATGGTGCGATCGACCACCGCGACCACACTCTCTCCGAAATCGGGGTGCGGCACGCCGATCACGGCCGACTCCTCGACCCCGGCCAGCGCATCGATTTCGTCTTCGATTTCCTTCGGGTAAACGTTGAGACCGCCGCTGATGATCAGATCGTTCTGCCGCCCCACGATCGAAACGACGCCGGCCGCCGACAGCATGACCACGTCGCCGGTGACGAAGAAACCGTCGTCGGTGAACGAAGCACGCGTCTTTTCGTCGTTCCGCCAATAGCCGCCGAATACGTTCGGGCCGCTGATCTCCAGCACGCCGGGTTCACCGACCGAAGCAAGCGCGCCGTCCTCGCGTCGGACCCGCGCCGAAACACCGGGAAGAGGTTCACCAACGGTTCCAGCGAGGCGCGGACCGTTGAGAGGATTCGAGGTGATCATGCCCGCTTCCGTCATGCCGTAGCGTTCGAGAATCGCCGAACCCGTGCGCCGCTCGAAGGCAGCGAACGTTTCAGGTAACAGCGGCGCCGATCCTGAAATCCAAAGTCGCAGAGAAATTCCCGCGCGCGGAAAATCCGACGCGCCGAGCAACCGTGTGTAATACGTCGGTACGCCCATGAATGCGGTCGCACCCGCCAGCGCGTCGAGCACAGCGTTGATCTCGAAGCGTGGCAGGAATCGGGTAGTCGCGCCGGACAGCAGCGCGCAATGCAATGCCACGAACAAACCGTGCACGTGATAGATCGGAAGCGCGTGCACGAGGATGTCGTTGGGCGAGAAACCCCATATCGTCACGAGCGTCGATGCGTTCGACGCAAGATTGCGGTGGCTGATCATCGCGCCCTTGGAGCGCCCCGTCGTTCCGGACGTGTACAGGATTGCCGCGATGTCGTTGTCGTTCCGCTCGGCCGGTTCCGTGGGTTCGTCGTTCCGCGATTGCGCCTCGAGTGACACAAGCGTCGTTACCCGCGCGGCGACACGCGCCTTGCTCACCAGCGCCGACACCGCACCCAACCGGGACGGTTCTACGACGATCAGCGTCGGTTCAGCATCGGTAACGAAGTATTCGATCTCCGCATCGGTGTAGCCCGAGTTCAAAGGCATGTATATCGCACCGGCGCGCAACACGGCCAGATAGAGCCAGACGCCTTCGATACACTTGTCGAGCTGCACCGTCACACGGTCGCCGGGACGCACTCCGGAGGATCTCAAAGCGGCCGAGTAGGCAGCGGCGTTCGCCAACAGTTCCGTAAAGGTGAAGGAGCGTCCATCCATACAGTCGAATGCAACGGATCCGCGCTTCGCGGACGCAACGCGAGCTACTTCCTGAAATAGATTTCCCATCAGTTCCCTGTCGTCGGAGCCCGTAATTGCCGGGCCATCTGATATCTCATAGACTCGCCGCTCCGCGAACGGCCTACTTTACTTGGACAGCCTGCTTTTCACCATTGTTTGCCTGCTGATCGGTGCCGTTGCAGGCCTTCTTGGCGGACTGTTGGGCATCGGCGGCGGCGTCATCGTCGCACCTTCGCTGATTCTGTTGTTCGACCACACTGGAATGCTCGGCGACCATGCGGGTGCCGGTAACGGCACCACACTCGTAGCTATCGGTACGTCGCTCGCCAGCATCATCTTCACGAGCGCAGCCGCGGCGATCACGCAGATTCGTGCACGCATGGTGGATTGGCAGATCGTACGTCGCTTCACACCGATGGTGATGCTCGCGAGTTACGGTTCGGGCTTCATCGCGTCGATGTTGCCGCTCGCAACGCTACGTTTGTTGATCGGCGGATTCCTGGGTTTTGTATCGATCGTGATGTTGACCAACTGGCGACCGTCGCCGCATCGAGTGTTACCCGGACGGATTGCTTCGGCAGGCATTGCTGCACTCGCGGGATTGGTATCCGGTATCGCCGGCATCGGTGGCGGCAACGTCGTCGTGCCTACGCTCGTCTACTTCAACGTGCCGGTGCATAGAGCTACCGCGACGGCCAGCGTTCTCGGCTTTCCGATCGCCATAGCAGGCTCGTTAGGTTACGTGACGAGAGGTCTCGGCGTTACGAGCTTCGGTGAGGGTCTGCTCGGCTACGTCTATATGCCGGGACTCGTCGCGATCGTCTGCACGACCGTCGTGTTCGCACCGATCGGTGTCCGTCTGGCGCATGGCTTGCAACCGTTGCCGCTGCGCCGTGCGTTCGGTGCGTTACTGATTCTGGTGTCGATCCGGATGTTGTGGAGCGCGCTGTCCCCTTAAGCTGGAACGTCGACGGAGCTCCAGAACTCGTCGAGCGCAGCAGGCAATTGGCGACTGTGTGTTCTGACGGGTTGCCAGTGGCGCGGTAGATAGTGGCGGTATTCGCTCGACAGGAAACGTGCGTCGATCAGGCAGACGACGCCGCGGTCGGATTCGCGTCGAATCAGCCGACCCGCGGCCTGCACCACGCGAGTCATCGCCGGTTGTTCAAACGCGAGCATGCGTCCGAATGGTGCGCCGAACAGCTGCGCCATTTCGTTGCGCTCCAGCGTCGGTGGCGGAAGACCCAGACCCACGACGACGATGCCGATCAACGCATCGCCCGGAAGATCGATCGATTCGGTAAACAGTCCGCCGAGCACTGCGAAGCCGACGACGGGACCGTCGAGGCGTTGAAATGTATCGACGAATCCGGTTCGGGCGTCTTCGGACATTGCCCGCGTTTGACGCATCACCGATCGATTCGGGAACAGCGCTTCGTAGCCGGATGCAACGCGATCGAGGTATTCGAACGACGGCAGCGCGACCAGGTAATTTCCCGCCCGCGCCGCGATGATCGAATCGATGACACGTACCAGCGACGGCAGCGATGCCTCCCGTTGTCGATACAGCGTACTGACATCCGGCACGACGAATACGCCTAGCCGGTCTTGCGGAAACGGCGATGGCAGCCGCAGCGTGCGGGCATCCGGTTGCCCGTGTGCCCGGCCGGTCAACTCGAACGGCGACACGGTTGCGGAAAAGCGTACGTGCGTCCGGTATTCCTTGAGTGTATCGGCAATAGCAGCACTGGGATCGAGACAGCGCACGTCGATTTCGATGTCAGCGCCATGGCCCCGCATGAAGATCGCAAAGCGCTCGGCATCGTGCCAGGCGGCCGCGCGCAACAACCGCAGTAGCGCAAACACCAACTCCGTTACGTCCGCATTAGGTGATCGCGCATCGACGTCGCCGGTCAGGCACTCGAGCAGCGACTCCGCCGCACGTAACATCGATTCAGGAAGCTCGATGCGACATTCGAACTCATCCCTGTCGAGGCCGTACCTGCGCACGGTGTCGCGCCGCAGCGCGGTGATGCGGCGATCCAACGCGGCCGCACGTTTAGTAGCGTCGCCGGTCGTCAACGCCGCACGCGCACGCGCAATCGAACTGCGCGCAAAGACGCTGGACAAGGCGTCGCGTACGCGATCGCCGAGTTGGTGCGCTTCGTCGATCAGCAATGCGATCCGATCCGCCGTAATGCCGCCGAGACGCTTGAGGCGCACCACGGGATCGAAGACATAGTTGTAGTCGCAGATCACGATGTCGGCCCATACCGCCGCATCGAGCGACAACTCGAACGGACACACCTGATGCGCTCTCGCTACCATTTCGATCGAGGCGCGCGTCATCGTTCCGCCGGCAAGCAACTCGGCAACCGCGGCCTCGTTACGATCGTAGTAGCCGCGCGCGAACGTGCAGATCGTTGGATCGCAGACCGGCTCCGGCATGAAACAGATCTTGGCCTTCGCCGTGACAGTGACGCGGCGTACGGCGTCGTCGACGTTCAGCAGAACGATCGCGGATTCCGCCGTCACCTGCCCGGTTGCCTTCGAACTCAAAAAAACGACACGATCGGTACTGCCTTGCCCCATCGCGATGAGCGTTGGAAACAGTGCGCCGAGCGTCTTGCCGCTGCCCGTCGGTGCTTCGAACAACAAGGCTCCGCCGTCGCGTACGGTGCGATAGACCTCGGCCGATAACGCGCGCTGCGCTGGACGGAAACTCGGGAACGGAAACGCGAGTTGGCTAAGACGCTCGTTGCGTCGTTGCCGGTGGGCCGCCAATTGGCGCAGCGAATTTGCGAGACGCGCGCAGCAGCGGTTCAGGAAAACTTCGAGTGTGGCCTGCGTCATCTCCTCCTCGAATGGCGTGACGGCATCTGAGTCAGGGTTGCAATAGAGCAACTGCAGCCGCCACGGCGACTCACGCGTCTGGTTGCGCGCGAGGAGCGCGGCGTACAGACGCAGCTGGCCGAGGTGTTCGCCGCCTGCGTGGGCGAACAGGCGGTGCGGATCGATTCGCGAAGTCTTGAATTCTTCGACGACGCCCTCGTGCGGATCCCAACCGTCGGCGCGGCCGCTCAACTCCAGTTCGACGTCATCCTCGCGCCAGATCGCCCGTACCGTCGCTTCGCGTTCGTACGTGGACGGACGGCTACGCTGCAGTCGCTTCTGAACGTCGATGCCTTCGTGGCTGTCCGTCGATTCGTCGTAGCGGAAATGAATGTCGCCGCTGCGGCACGTCAGTTGCGCGAGCGTGCGGACTGCAATCTTCAAGCGCAGTGGAGCCACTACCACTCCACCCAGAGTACGCAGGCCGGTACATCGGCGCGGGCAAAAAATTCGAACCACAAGCGTTGTTCGCGCCGCAGCTGATCGCCGGGCCCTTTTACCTCGACGAACTGGAAACGTTGTGGTTCGAAGAACAGCGCGAGATCCGGAAACCCGGTGCGGGTCTGTTCGAGGTCGTCGAGCATGTAGTCGAACATCGCGGTCCAAGTGCCACCCGGCACGGCCGCGGTTGCGCTCTCCACGAACGATGCATCGAGTGCGCGCCAATCGACCAACGCATTGCTGATTCCACGCTTGGCGTTTGCGGCGGCGCGAACCTCACGCGCAACGGCGTCCACTCCGCGAAGCACCTCGAGCCGCGCATCGATCAGCGCTGCGCGCGCGCGACGGAAGTCGGACCAGTAAAGATCCGCAGGTCGATCCTGATACGCGTTGACGAAGGCGGCCTCGACCGGCGCGAAGATGACATCCCAGAACGCGAGACCGAGCATCCCCAGCGGCAGCCGATTTTCGAGATGCCGTCCGGTGCCGCCGTCGCGCGTCAACGCCGCGAGCGCCGCGGCTTCGACGCTGCCGCTCGGCGCTTCCGGCAGCCGCAGGATCTGTTCGGGGATACAACGAGTGCGGCGGCGACGTCCGTTGCGAAACTGCTGTGCGAAGAGACGTTCGCCGGCACTCAACGGTGCGCGCTCGATCTGCGCGAGGGTAGCGGTTGTACCCGCTGAATCGTCGAGCTTGTTCAGTAGTCGCACGCGACGTTCCCGTCCGGGCGCGCGCGATGTTCGCGCGTACGCACTCAATGCGAGGTCGTAGTCGCGGGCACGCTCGGCACTGCGTCCGAGTCGATTGATCAAGTCCGCGCGCACCCGTTCGAGGAGGCGCCGATTGCGGAATGGCCATAGTGCGTCGAGAACATCGCATGCGATGTCGTGATTCCAGCACGCATCGAGCATATCCAAACGGTCGCGCAATTCGCGCAGCGCGATGAAATCGTCGAGCTCGTCGCGCTGACCGAATTGGCGATGGCGCGGATCCAGCTGATAGCGCTCGAACCGGAGCATGCCGAGATCCTCGAGCACGAACGTACTGAGGTCGGCGCGTGCATCGCCGAAGAACAGGATCTGCGCGATCGCGACGATGTCGAGGTCGCACACGACACAGAGCGGATGCGCCCGATCGACGACCTCGCGAATGCGATGATCCGGATAGCGCGCAGCGATCCTCACGACCTGTGTCTCTTTGCGGTCGCCCCGCGCGCGCGCATGCGGAAACAACGCGTCGAGTTCTTCGCGCGTCAGCATCGCAAGGATCCGGTCCGCCGGCATTGCTGCGTTGCGTAGGATGAGCGCACAGGCCTCGAGCTCGACGAACGCGCCGACCGGCTCGGACACTTCGCGATAGTCGAGCGAGTCGATGCGGATGAGTGGACCTTTTCTGGTCAGCAGTCGGGCATAGAGACGCTGTGCATCGGCGCTGAGATCGAATACCCGGCGCAGATAGTCGCGTTCTCGGTCCTGGAGGATGTCGCTATACTGCGACGACACCGCATTGAGCAGACGCGCCAGATTGTCGGCGTAGTAGTGCGGCGGTGGCGGGACGTTCGGACGCAGTGCGGGCACGTCGATTCGGCAATACCAAGATCGGCGGCATTATAGGGATAGATATGTATACATTTACAGTATCCGTCCGGTTGCGGATCATGAGCCGCTCCCCAACGGCGATGCCGATCCACTCCAAATGAACGCATATCCGTATTGCATTGCGGTCACCGTGTCGGCGAAAGCCCTTACGGCCATCCTCGACAATGGCGGACGCGGCGCTTACCTCGATCATCACCCGTGGTTGCTGGCCGAGGAATTGCTTCAGGCGGCCCGCGACGAGGGGACTGTTCTACCGTTGATTCTCGCGACCGGTTCGCCGCTCGAACTGGCGCATTGGGCGGCCATTCGCGAGATCGACGTCGAGGAGTTCCACAAAGGCAGTTGGGAAAGCCGCTGCCACTTCGACGCGCTGCATCCGGTGAGCCCGGTCTTCACTGCGCTCGATAGCCTGATGTTGAAACCCGGCGACGACGCGCTGCGCCGCGAGCAACTGGAAGACGTACGGCCGTGGCGACACGCGCTCGACGAACGCCACATCCGGCCTTACGCGATCTGCGAAACGCCGGCGTTCATCAATATCGTCGTACACGAGAAGGGAATGGATTCGTAGGCTGCAGCGCGCCGGTCTGACGCCGGCGTCTTCGAATTATTCGTTCGTCGCGTGGGAAATCTGAGGCGGTTCCGGATCGGCGTGTTCGTCTTGAATCCGCAACCACACTTCTTTTCGATGTACCGCAGCTCGTTTCGGGGCATCGATGCCCAGATGGACCTGGCTACCCCGAATTTTGAGCACCTTCAGCTCGATGTCATTGTCGATCATAATCGACTCGCCAGCACGCCGGGTTAAAACCAGCATCGCATATCCCTCGTTGAGTGGCCTGGATGTCCTTTCTCGCGACCTGCATTTAACCCCGGACATGCCCGGATGTTCTGTGAAACCCATGTACGTTTTGGTAAGACCTGAGTTACAGATCAACGCCTCGATGCGGCGCAAACGTGCGGACGCGCAGCGTTTGTGTGAACGCCGTCTCGTTTTGCGGTCCTACGCTCCAACGGGTCTCTTAAGGCGCAAAATAAATCGCCTAGCGGACCTCGCGAGGTGTTGGCGTCGGCTCGCAGGCTGTTCATCGACTGGCTCCTGGTCTAGATTTGGCGGCCTGCAACAACGGAGCCGGCGGTGGCCACAAAGAAGACGCGCATCGAACGGGACAGCATGGGTGATATGGAGGTGCCGGCCGACGCGCTGTACGCGGCGCAGACCCAGCGCGCCGTGGAGAACTTCCCGATCTCCGGCATCCCGATGCCGCAGCGCTTCATTCACGCGGTCTGCCAGATAAAGGGTGCGGCCGCGCACGTAAATGTCGATCTCGGCTTGCTCGAACGGCCGATTGCGGATGCGATCGAGGCGGCCGTAAAGCTCGTCTGCACCGGGGTTTACGACGATCAGTTTCCGATCGACGTGTTCCAGACCGGCTCAGGTACCAGCACGAACATGAATGCGAACGAGGTGCTGGCTACCCTCGCCTCCCGCACCGCAAAGACGGCGGTCAATCCAAATGACCACGTGAACATGAGCCAGAGTTCGAACGACGTCATTCCAACCGCCATTCATCTGTCGGCCGCGCTGGCGGTCACGGGATCCCTGTTGCCGGCGCTGACGCATCTGGCGGAGACGCTGGAGAAGAAGGCGGCGGCCGTCAGCATGGTTGCGAAGACCGGACGCACACATCTGATGGACGCGATGCCGATCACGCTGGGGCAGGAACTCGGCGGCTGGGCCGCGCAGATTCGCAACGGCATCGCGCGTGTTCGCTCGGTGCAACCGCGTCTGCACGCATTGCCGCAAGGCGGTACGGCGGTCGGCACCGGCATCAATGCGCATCCGGAATTCGCCGCGCGCATCGCCGCACAGCTGTCGAAGGAAACCGGGCTGGCGCTGCGGCCGAACGACAACTTCTTCGAATCGTTGTCGTCGCAGGACACCGCGGTTGAACTCTCCGGTCAGCTGAAGGTGGTGGCGGTCAGCATCATGAAAATTGCCAACGATCTGCGTTGGATGAACAGCGGACCGTTGGCGGGGTTGGGTGAAATCGAACTGACCGCGTTGCAACCGGGCAGCAGCATCATGCCGGGCAAAGTGAATCCGGTAATTCCGGAAGCGGCGACGATGGTTGCGGCACAAGTGATCGGGAACGACACCACCATCACGATCGGCGGCCAATCCGGCAACTTCCAGTTGAACGTGATGTTGCCGGTGATTGCGCTGAATTTGCTGCAGAGCATCGAGTTGCTG
>JANLUG010000615.1:0-2132 GCA_031363335.1 Gammaproteobacteria bacterium | reverse complement strand
GAGACCGAGATCCTCGACGTTGCCGGTCACGCCGACCGCGAGAATCGCGCGGTCGAACGTCCCCTCGGTCACGCCGTTGGCGGATTTCAGTACGGCGGTCAGCCCGTCCTTGCGTCGGACGAGCGACTGGATCGATGTCGTCGTGTGAATCTCGATGCCCGCGCCCTCGAAAGCCCGGCGCGCGGCCGCTGCGATCTCCGTGTCTTCCGTCGGCAGGATCTCCGGCAGCACTTCGACGACGGTGACCGCGCTGCCGAGCGTGCGATAAAAACTCGCGAACTCGATGCCGATCGCGCCGGCGCCGATCACGAGCAGGCGTTTCGGCAACGTATCCGGCGTCATCGCTTCGCGCGCGCTCCATACCAGCTTGCCGTCCGCTTCGATCCCCGGCAGCGACTTTGCGCGCGCGCCGGTCGCAATGACTATTGCGTCGGCGGACAGCGTCGCAGGCTGCGCACCCTCCACGGCGATGCGCCCCGGTTCGGTAAAACGTGCAGCGCCTTTGAAGACACTGACCCTGTTCTTTTTCAGCAACCCGGTCACGCCTCGGCTCAGCTGTTGGGCGACGGCGCGAGAGCGCGCCACGACCCGCGCCAGATCGACGCGCGGCGGGCCGGTGTCGATGCCGAGCGCGGCCGCGCCCTGGATTTCACGCAGAACATCCGCTGTGTGCAGTAGCGCTTTGGTCGGAATGCAGCCCCAATTCAGACAGACGCCGCCGATCTCCGCGCGTTCGACCAATGCGGTGGCGAGTCCGAGTTGCGCCGCGCGAATCGCGGCGACGTAACCGCCCGGGCCGCCGCCGACGATGATGACGTCGAAAATCTGTTCGCTCACGGCTATACCAACAAGCGGTAGGGCGCTTCGAGCAGATCGCGCACGGCGCCGAGGAATTGTGCGGCCGGCGCGCCGTCGAGCACGCGGTGATCCCACGTCAGCGACAGCCGCATCGTTTTGCGTTTCACGGGGCGGTCGCCGTCCCACGCGACGTCGTCGCGGATGCGGTTGACGCCGAGGATGCCGGACTGAGGCGCGTTCAGAATCGGCGTGAACGAATCGACGCCGAACATGCCGAGTGCGGAGACGGTGAACGTGCCGCCGGCCATGTCGTCGAGCCCGAGTTTGCCGTCGCGGGCGAGCGTTGCAAGTCGCGCACTCTCGACCGCGAGTTCTCGTACTTGCAGGCTGTCGGCGTGGCGGATAACCGGCACAACGAGTCCTGCGTCGATCGCAACCGCAATGCCGATATGGATTTCCGGCAGCAACGTGATTTCGGTTTCACCGAACGTGCTGTTCATCAGCGGGTGACTCTTCAGTGCCTTCGCTGCGGCTTTCACGACGAGGTCGGTATACGTCGGCCGGACGCTCTGCGATTCCCATTCGCTGATCAGTTGCGTGCGCAGCTTGACCGCGTCGTCCATGTTCACGTCCATGTCCATCGTCAGCTGCGCGGAGGTGCGCAGGCTTTCATGCATACGCGTGGCGATGGTCTTGCGGATGCCTTTCACGGGAATACGCTGGCCGCCGGCGGGCGAGGGTGCTTGCGCGGAGACAGCCGGTCTCGGCGCAGTCGCCGGTTTCGCGGCGGCGCGCTCGACGTCTTCCTTTGTGATGCGTCCACCGGGTCCGGTACCGGATACGCGCGCCAGATCGACGCCGAGTTCCGCTGCGAGTCGCTTCGCGAGCGGCGACGCGGGGCCGACGGCTGCCGGTGCCGATGCAACTGGATTGGCTGCGCCGGCGCGGACATCGGCTTCGACGATGCGACCATCGGGGCCGCTGCCGCGCAGCGTCGCGATGTCGACATTCATCTCACCGGCAAGCCGGCGCGCCGCGGGCGACGACAACAGCCGTCCGCCGGAACTTCTCGCGGCAGGTGCTGCGGTAACGGTCGCTCTCGGTGCCGTAGCGGCGGCCGGGATCGGAGCTACCGCTGCAGACGGCGCCACTGAGGGGATCGCCTCACCGGGCGCGTAGATGTGGCCGATGACGTCGCCGGGTAACATCGTCACGCCGACAGCCACGCCGTGCTTGACGGTGCCGCTCGCGTCCGCGTCTACGTCGAGGTTGATCTTCTCGGTTTCGAGCCGGTACAGCAGGTCCCCCTGTTTGACGCTTCCGCCGTCGGGCAC
>JANLUG010000611.1:0-1731 GCA_031363335.1 Gammaproteobacteria bacterium | reverse complement strand
CCCCGAGATCGCGGCGGCGAGATCGAGGAGCCCCATCTGCGATGCCCGCCGAACGATCTCTTGAAGGGGCGAAGCGGATGAAAGCGCGGCAAATCGAGGCGCGTCACACCGTTCTGGTAATCGCACTCCGGGGCGTGTAGTCGCGGTGAGGCTCAAGAAGGGAGATCGCAGCAGCGAATCGACTCTGGTGTAGTAGTACGGCTCGAAGAGCCATTCGAGAAAATCGAACGCTATTGCAATGACCGGAACGGCACTTAGCGCGATCCCGCCGGAAATGTTGTACGGACTGGTTGCCGGCGTCGGCTCGGATTCGTCGGGGCGAAGAATTGCATCGAGTTGCCGAACGACGCGGTCGTGCGACTCGACCAAATCCTGCACAGCGATGCAGATCGAGATCGGTTCTCGCGCATACGCCTGGGCGTCACGAGCCCAGTGAATCGCGGCCCGTAACTCACGTTCGGGATCGTCGTATGAAACGCAGGCTATGTCGGCGGTCCGGACACGATCCGGTGCGTGGTGGCGGACGTCTGTCCCTGTCGCTCGGTATGAGTCGATCAGGCGAGTGAGGCTGGCTGGAACTACGTCGAAGCCGACCAGCAGCAACGACTCCGCTTCGATCCGATGCTCTCGCGTCGCGTGCGCGATGATTGCGGGAAGCTCTGCCTCTGTGGTCCATCCAAACTGCCGGGCCGCGCTCAGATAGGCGCGTGACCAGTCGCGAAACAACCGATGATTCTCGTTGTCGTCGAAGTGATCGAGGGACGACGTCAGTTCCCAGTGGTGCATGACGCGCCACGCGTCGGCGATTCTCGGATAGAGATCGACGAAATCGATGTCGAAGGTTTCCGGCGTGTATTCCAACCAGACGAGACGTTGTGCATCCCCGTTAAGCAGTGTGCGTCGCGCAGCGCTGGCGCGGGCGAGTTCGACGTATCGGTTGCGTAGGTATTCGGACATCGTCGACACGCGCGCCGGCGGCGCTTCGACAGGTCCGAGATGCGAGTGGTAGTGCGCGTACGCATCTGACAATGCAGCCGCCAGTCGTTCGTTGGCTGTCACGACTCTGCTGCGGCCGCAATACTGCAGCAGGACTTCGTCGAGCTCGATTAACGGCTTCGCCGGCACGCGGGGTGACCTGAGTAAACGCGCGATTGTAGGAGCGGCGCGGGCGCGTGCCAAACGCATGAACAGATCGGATACAATGCCCCGCCCTCGCATCAGCTCGCTCCGCGAATCCCCCATATGACCAAGTCGACCGCTGTATCTGCTGCCCGTCCCGGACGGGTCGGCTTCGTCAGCCTCGGATGTCCGAAGGCACTCGTTGACTCCGAACGCATCCTCACGCAGCTAAGGATCGAGGGCTACGAGACGTCGAGCAGCTATGCCGATGCCGATGTCGTAGTCGTCAACACGTGCGGATTCATAGATAGCGCGGTGGCCGAATCGCTCGAAGCGATCGGCGAAGCCGTGGCCGAGAACGGTCGCGTCATCGTCACGGGATGTCTCGGCGCGCGCGCGAATCTGATCCGCGATCAGTTTCCCGAAGTCCTGTCGATTACCGGGCCCGCCGCATACGAAGCGGTCGTGCAGGCCGTGGCTGCCGAGGTAGAAGAGGCGTATCCACCCGCACATTTGCGCGATCTGGTCCATGCCTTGAGTAAGAGTAAAGAGTGAATAGGGTGGTAACGGCAGAGGGTGTCGCGGTAGAGAAGGTGACTGTCACTGGCCAAG
>JANLUG010000598.1:0-1019 GCA_031363335.1 Gammaproteobacteria bacterium | reverse complement strand
GTCGGTTTGTAGAGTGGTATCGCAGCTTCTACGGTTCCGAATCCAGCGTCTGAGTGGCAAATGATGACGCTCGAGACAGTGGCAGAGAGTGGACTACTGATCGGGCTCTGCGCTTACGCCGGGTTGGTTGTCTTCTTCATCTACGGCTGGCTCAAACGGATTACCGGACGTGCAGCGCTGCTGGCATCAGCGACGACAGCCGCCTGGTTCGGCGCGTTCCTGACGCTCGGACTACGTCCGACCACCGACATCCTCGAAATATCCGCGTACGCGTTCTGGATCATTCTGCTGACGCGCATTCTCGGGGTCGGAATCGAACGCGTGTTCGATCCTATCTACCGCGCCCAGACGGCAATCGCCGCGCTGACGCTATTCGCCTATGGCTTCGCGTTGATCATCTTGGCGCTGCCCGGCTATTTCGACGGCGTCTCGTGGTCGCTGTTGCTGAAACTGTTCTTCTGCCTCGTTGGGATCGTGTCTTTGGAGCAGGTCGCGCGCAACACACGCCGCGACCACGAGTGGAATGTGAAGTTCCTGATCATCGGTCTCGGCATCACGTTCACCTACGGCTTCGTCCTCTACGCGGACGCACTACTGTTTCATGCGATGAGTTTCAAGCTGCTCGCGCCACAGGGTTACATCTACGCAATCGCCGCACCGTTCATCGCCATCGCGTCTTTGCGCAATCGATCGCATCGGATGAACGTGAACCTGTCGCGACGGTTTGTGTTTCGCACGGGAACTTTGCTCTTGGCCGGCGGCTATCTGCTGATCATGGGCACCGCTGGATACTACGTTCGATTCTTCGGCGGTGAATGGGGTGAGGTCTTCCAGGTTTTTCTGGTCAGTGCCGGCCTTATCGGACTCGCGGTCGTCGGTGTATCGACACAAGTTCGAAACGCGGTGCGGATGGCAATCGTTCACAACCTGTACGAGTACAAGTACGACTATCGAGACGAGTGGCTGCGCGTCACGCGCGAACTGACCCAGGCCAATCCCGATGAGGGGCTTGGGCTGCG
>JANLUG010000586.1:0-18518 GCA_031363335.1 Gammaproteobacteria bacterium | reverse complement strand
GCGTCTCGATCGTGGTCGTTACGCCGTTGGCCTGGTGCCCCTTCAATCCTTTGATCTTCTTCTCGATCAGCAGATCTTCCTGGCGCTTCTGCCTCATTGCGGTGGCGATATCGACGCCGCACCGCGCGCAGTATTCGGACTCGAGCTGAAGATGGCCGCAGCGCGGGCACTCGTGATGCGCGGCGGTGATGTCCTTCAACGTCTGGTCGACGTGTTTGTCGATCTTGAACTTGGCCTTTTCATCCGGCGACAAGTCCTTGATCCGCGCGATCGCACCCAACTCGGTGAGTTCGGCCTGCAGTTCGTCGGCGGCTTCGCGCGTGAGGTCGCTGCGAATCACCACCGTTCGGCCGCTGAACATTTGCGCGATCTTGCGCTCATCGAGACCCAGTCGACGTACGAGATTCTGGCGGACAGCAGCCCCGTTGGCACCGTCTGCCACATCGCCACTGAACAGCACTTGAAACCGGCCCATCGATCACTCCGAACTGCAAGCCCGATGCATCGCCTCGCCTCGATTCAAAGCACTCGGGTGAGGCCCGAGCGCGTTCGGCTGGATAGATCCAGCCGCGTCCTTCTGATAATAGGCGCGAGCGGCACCATCGAACGTGATGACGTTCGCATCGCAAAAGCCGCCGGTCGGCCGATCGCGACCGTCGACCGCGATTTGGGGCGGCGCTGACGACACGCGACAATCCCCCTACTATTCGCCTTTTTGGAGCAGTTCATGGCCGCCAACATCCTGCAGCGACTCCCGGTGGGCGAGCGCGTCGGCATCGCGTTCTCCGGCGGTCTCGATACGAGCGCCGCGGTACATTGGATGCGGGCCAAGGGCGCCATCCCGTGCACGTATACCGCAAACCTGGGGCAGCCCGACGAATCCGACTACGACGAAATTCCACGCAAAGCGCTGGCGTACGGTGCCGAAACGGCGCGCCTGATCGAATGTCGCCCGCAACTCGTCGCCGAGGGCATCGCCGCCGTTCAATGCGGCGCATTTCACATTTCCACCGGCGGCGCGACGTACTTCAACACGACGCCCCTCGGCAGGGCCGTTACCGGCACCATGCTGGTCGTCGCGATGCGCGACGACGCCGTCAACATCTGGGGCGACGGCAGCACGTACAAGGGCAACGACATCGAACGGTTCTACCGCTATGGATTGCTCGCCAACCCGCTACTGAAGATCTACAAACCGTGGCTCGACCAGCAGTTCATCGATGAACTCGGCGGGCGCACGGAGATGTCGCAGTACATGGCGTCGCATGGCTTCGCGTACAAGATGAGCGTCGAAAAGGCGTACTCGACCGATTCCAACATCCTTGGCGCCACGCACGAAGCGAAGGACCTGGAGTTTCTGAATAAAGGCATCGATATCGTCCAGCCGATCATGGGTGTCGCGTTCTGGCGCGACGATGTTGCGGTGAAGCCCGAGAACGTGACGGTACGCTTCGAAGAGGGTCAGCCGGTTGCACTGAACGGCGAGACATTCACCGACGCGCTGGCGCTGTTCACTCGCGCCAACGAGATCGGTGGGCGGCATGGTCTCGGTATGTGCGACCAGATCGAGAACCGCATCATCGAAGCGAAGAGCCGCGGTATCTACGAAGCGCCGGGAATGGCGTTGCTGCACATCGCCTATGAGCGCCTGGTCACTGGAATCCACAACGAAGATACCATCGAGCAGTACCGCAACAACGGACGGCGCCTGGGTCGCCTGCTGTATCAGGGTCGCTGGTTCGATCCGCAGTGCATGATGTTGCGCGAAAGCGCACAACGTTGGGTGGCGCGCGCCGTCACCGGTGAGGTGACCTTGCAACTGCGTCGCGGTAACGACTATTCGCTGCTCGACACGAGCAGCCCGAACCTGACGTACCATCCCGAGCGACTGACGATGGAGAAAGGTGCAGGCGCATTCACGCCGCAAGACCGCATCGGGCAGCTCACGATGCGGGATATGGACATCAGCGACACGCGCGAAAAGCTGCAGATCTATTCGCAGGTCGGATTGCTCGGGAGCGGATCCGACGGCGCGATACCGTTGTTGCCGCAAGCGAACGACAAGCCACGCAACGATACCAAAAAACGCTGAAGGTCGCGGTCAGAGCTTGGCGAGTTTCGCCTGCCCGCGCTCCAGCCGCACCGTCGTCCGCCTGTTCTGCGCACGCCCCTCTTCGGTCTTGTTTGAGGCGATCGGGAACCGCGAGCCGTGGAATCGAGTCTCGATGGCTTCGGAATCGAACCCCGACGCCGCGAGATAATCGGCCACTGCTTTCGCGCGTTTCTCGGACAGCAGGCGATTTTTGCGCTCGCCTCCGGAGCTGTCCGTGTAGCCATCGACGAAGATCCGCGTCACCGTTCGATCGACGTGTATGTATTGCGCGATCTGGTCGAGGCGCGCCTTGGCCGCTTTGTTCAGCAGGGCCTGATTGGGAGCAAACACAATTGCGCTTCGCTCGAGCTGCGAGAACGACGCCGGCAATAGTTGCGCGACGCAGCGCGCATACGAATCGTAGGGTGGCCGGAAGCTGACCGCGGAGATGGAGACGCCGACTTCCGGCGAGTCGAATCGCGGCTGCTCGCCGCGATATAGCGCGCGCAACATCGAGTCGGCAAGCTGCGCGCCGGCGACGATCTCGCGCGGCGCATGCACCTCGACCCGGCCGAGTTCCTTCACCAGAGGCTGCGCGGCCAGCCAAGGCGGCGAATCGCTGGTGACGTCCATGCCGTTGTTGAGTTCGATGCGCCACGTAGACATATCGAACTCTAGCTTGCCGCCGGCTTCTTGAACGAAACGCGCCTCGCCGAAGTTGGGGATCTCGTGAGACAGACGGCACGACGTACGACTGCCTTCGAACTGCCACACGGCCGCCGCCGGTCCGGCACCGAATTCGAGCGGCGCTTCGGCGACCGATGCTGCGCACCACACCAGAAGAGCCATGCAGGCAATGCTTCGCGCCACGGGAATTCCTGTGCCTTTCGTTGGGTATCGGCACGTGCCGGGGATTCTTTACCCACCGGCGACCGACGCTCCGAACGGGCGTGGTAAGGTACCCGCTCATGTGGAGAATTCAGTGTCCGAAAGATCCCAGATCGCGGGCCGCTTTCGCGGTTTCCTGCCGGTCGTCGTCGATTTGGAAACAGGCGGCTTCAATCCGAGTGGCGATGCCATTCTGGAACTCGCGGCCGTGCTGCTGGGCTACGACGGCGAACGCCTGACTCAAAACCACGTGCTGCACTACCAGGTTGCGCCGTTGCCGGGCACGAACATGGATCCGGCGTCGCTGCGCTTCACCGGCATCGATCCGTACCATCCATTACGAAAGGCGCAGTCGGAACCGGAGGTGTTTCAGGATTTCTTTCGGGAAGTGCGCAAGGCCGTGAAGCATGGCGGCTGCAGTCGCGCAATCGTCGTCGCGCACAACGCCGCGTTCGATCATCAGTTCATCATGTCGGGCGCGAATCGCAACAGCATCAAGCGCAATCCGTTCCACCCGTTTTCGTTCATCGACACCGCTTCACTCGCGGCCGTTGCTTACGGGCAGACGGTGCTCAGCCAAGCATGTGGCCGCGCCGGAATCGCATACGACAGCAACGAAGCGCATTCGGCGCGCTACGATGCGGAGGTGACCTCCGCACTCTTCTGCGCAATCGTCAATCGTTGGCAGGATATGGGCGGTTGGCCGCCGCGCGAGTAGCCGCCTACTTTGCAGCGGTTGCCGGCGTAGCTGCCTTAGCACGCGCGGCCGCACCGACGATCAACGTCTTCAGCTCGCCCGATTGGTACATCTCGGTGACGATATCGCAACCGCCGACGAGTTCGCCTTCGACCCACAGCTGCGGGAACGTCGGCCAGTTCGCGTAGGCCGGCAGATTCGCGCGAACGTCGGGGTTGGTCAAAATATCGACATAGGCGAACCGTTCACCGCACGCCATCAAACACTGCACGGTTTGCGCCGAGAAACCGCATTGCGGCGCCTGCGGCGAGCCCTTCATGTAGAGAATGATTGCGTTGCTGCTGATCTGTTCTTTGATGCTGTCCAATACGTCCACGTACGCTTTACCTCATGAACACAAACGCCGAGCATTGTACGCCACGTGATCAACTCCACTCCAATAATCAATACCCACACCGCTCATGAACGAATTCGATAAGGTCGTCGAACGACGCGGCACCGACAGCTCGAAATGGGGCAAATATAAGGACGTCGACGTGCTGCCGTTCTGGGTAGCCGACATGGATTTCCAGGCGCCGGCGTTCATACGCCACGCGCTGCAGAAGCGCCTCGACCACGGCGTCTTCGGATACAGCGATACGCCGCCGGAGTTGATCAATGCCGCCGTCGCGTGGCTCGATGCCGAATTCGACTGGTCGGTGGACCCGGAGTGGCTCGTCTGGTTGCCGGGCGTGGTGACGGGCTTGAATCTGGCCTGCCGTGCGATCGGCACGACCGGCGATTCCGTGATGATGAACGTGCCCGTGTACTACCCGTTCCTGACGGCACCGGCCAACGGCTCACGCAACGCCATCGAAGTGCCGTTGGTGCTGTCCGGCGATCGTTGGGAGATGGACCTCAACGCGATGGCCGACGCGCTGGACAACCGGACGCGCCTGCTGATGTTCTGCAATCCGCAGAATCCGACCGGGCGCATCTATACGCGTGAAGAACTGGTCGACCTGGCGCGATTCTGCGAACGACACGACTTGCTGATCTGTTCCGACGAGATTCACTGCGACCTGCGGCTCGATACCGATCGGCCGCACATCCCCATCGCAACCTTGTCGGAGGACATCGCCGCGCGAACGATCACGCTGTTGGCGCCGACCAAGAGCTACAACACGCCGGGCCTGTGTTGTGCGTTTGCCGCAATTCCGGATGCATCGCTACGACGTCGCTTCAGCGATGCGCGCGCAGGCCTCGTGCCAAGCATCGGTGCCCTGGCGTATACGGCAGCACTTGCCGCCTATGAAGATCCATCGGACTGGCTGCCGCGATTGCGCGAATACCTGCGCGCCAATCGCGACGCGCTAGCACGTTGCGTCGAGGAGTTGCCGGGCGTTTCGATGACCCACGTCGAAGGCACGTATCTGGGTTGGATCGACGTACGCGCGCTGCAGCTCGATCATCCCGCGCGCTACTTCGAAGCGCACGGCCTCGGCCTTTCCGACGGCGCGCAGTTCCACGGACCCGGCTTCGTTCGATTTAATTTCGGATGCCCGCGCGCAACCCTCGACGAAGGTTTGCGACGCTTCAAGCACGCGGTACTCGCGGCACAGTAGGGACCTTAGGTCGGGGTACCCCAACCGCCGCCGCCGGGCGTCGTAATCGTCAGTACGTCACCGGGCCGAACGTCGAATGCCGCTTTCGATGACACCATCGCGCCATTCAATACATTCGATCCCGGTGAGCCGGGACTGCCGCCCGCCAGTCCCCACGGTCCGCGGGTGCGCCGTTCAGTGAGCAACGTCACTTCTGCCGGCTCGAGGAATTCCAGCTCCCGAATGATTCCGTCCCCTCCGGCAAACCGACCCGCACCGCCGGAATTCTGGCGCAACTGATAGCGCTTCACCCGCAGCGGATAATGCGTCTCGAGACTTTCGATCGGCGTGTTCAGCGTGTTGGTCATGTGCGAATGCACGCCTGAAATACCTGCCCCTGCAGGATGCGCGCCGGTACCTCCGCCGATCGTTTCGTAGTAATCCCAGCGAACCGCATCGCCATGCCGCCCCATCGCGACGTTGTTCATCGTGCCCTGGCTGGCCGCCGGGATGCGGTCGGGCAACGCCTCTGCAAGCGCACCCAACAGCACGTCGACGATGCGCATCGATGTCTCCACATTGCCGGCTGCCACCGCAGCGGGATATCGAGCATCGACCAGACTGCCTGACTCTGCGGAGATCGCGACGCAACGAAACGCACCGCTGACTGCGGGTGTATGGGCCGGCATCAGGCAGCGGAAGACGTAGAGCACTGCGGCCGCCGTGACGGACAACGGACAGTTGATGTTGCCGCGCACCTGCAGCGCGGTTCCGGAGAAGTTCGCAGTGGCCTGATCGCCGTCGATGCGAACCTGAACGCGTATCGGCACGTCGCTTGTGCCCGCGCCGTCGTCGTCCATGCGATCTTCGAACTCGTAGCTGCCGTCCGGTATCGCCGCAATCGCGCTTCGCGCCAGGCGATCGGCATAGTCGTTCAGTTCGATGACGGCCGCAGCGAATGCCGCCTGCGTCATCTGTTGTACCAGTGTTTCGAGTCGACGCACGCCGAGCCGGCACGCACTCATCTGCGCGAAGAAGTCGCCGAGTCGTTCGTCGCTGCGGTACTCGTCCGGCGAGGCATGCACACGACCCGCTAGACCATCGAACAACACGCGCGCGTCGTCGGTGAGCATCCCGTCGCGCTGCGCGAGCATCGGCGAAATCACGATGCCTTCTTCTTCAAGGGTCGTAGACACCGGCATCGATCCGGGCCGATCGGCGCCGATGTTCGCGTGGTGTGCACGACATGCCGCGAATCCGATGAGATCGCGTTCGTGAAAGATCGGGCAGACCGCCGTCACGTCGGGCAGGTGCGTCCCGCCGAGGAACGGGTCGTTGAGCAGAACCAGATCGGCGTCGCGCCATGCGAATCGCTTCACGATGTCGGCCATCGCGTACGCCATGCTGCCGAGGTGCACCGGTATGTGCGCGGCCTGGCCGAACAGCGCACCGTCGGCGTCGAACAACGCGCAACTGAAGTCCAGGCGATCCTTGATGTTCGGCGAAAACGCCGCACGCCGCAGTGCAACGCCCATCTCGTCGCACACGGCCTGCACGCGACTGCCGAACAGCGCAAGCGCGATGCCGTCGAAGGTTGAACTGCCCATATCAGTCGACTACCATTGCGGCCTTTCCAGGGGCAGCACTTGCTGCCTTTTGTCGTTTAGGAGCCTGCTGAAATCGCTCTCGTTGTCGGGAGCGAAACCGACGAGGGTCATGTTCATGGCAGCACTCATGGATACCTACGCGCGATTGCCTGTCGCCTTCAGCCACGGCGCTGGGCCCTACTTGTTCGACGAGCAGGGTAACAAATATCTCGATGCGCTCGCGGGGCTTGCGGTCACCGGTCTCGGTCACGCGCATGCGGGCGTTGCCGCCGCCATTACGCGTCAGGCCAACAGTCTGATGCATACGTCGAATCTGTATCGCATCTCGCTGCAGGAATCGCTCGCCGATCGCCTCACCGCCCTCGCCGGAATGGACCGCGTGTTCTTCTGCAATTCAGGCGCCGAGGCAAACGAAGCGGCAATCAAGATCGCACGCCTGTACGGTCATGGCCGTGACATCAACAAACCGCATGTCATCGCGATGGAAGGTTCGTTTCACGGCCGCACCATGGCGACGCTCACCGCCACCGGCAACAGGAAAGTTCAGGCCGGCTTCGAACCGCTGCTCGGCGGTTTCGTGCGCGCGCCATACAACGACGTGCGCGCAATCGAAACGATCGCGGAGAACAACGACGAAGTTGTCGCGATTCTCGTCGAACCTGTACTCGGCGAAGGCGGCATCGTCGTTCCCGACGACGGATATCTGCCGGCATTGCGCCGCATCTGCGATGCGAAGGGCTGGTTGTTGATGCTCGACGAAGTACAGACCGGAAACGGTCGTACAGGGCGTTTCTTCGCGTATCAGCGCCTCGGAATACTGCCGGATGTCGTTACCACGGCAAAAGGCCTTGGCAACGGCCTTCCCATCGGCGCCTGTCTCGCGCGCGGGATCGCTGCGGAAACGCTGAAGCCCGGCAATCACGGATCGACGTTCGGCGGCAACCCACTCGCCTGCGCGGCCGCGCACGCCGTGATCGATGCGTTGGTGAACGACGGACTGATTGAACGGGCTGCCGTGCTCGGCGATCGCATGCTGAACAGATTCAAGAAGGCGCTGGCCGGCGACAATCACGTCGTCGACGTGCGCGGCAAAGGGCTGATGTTGGGCATCGAACTCGACTCACCACAGCCGCACCTCGTCAAAGCCGCGCTGGCGTCGGGACTGTTGATCAACGTCACCCACGAACGCGTGATTCGCCTGCTGCCGCCGCTGATTCTCACCGACGAGCAGGCCGACGAGATCGTCGATCGCATCGTCGCGCTGATCAAGGAACCCGTTCCGGGGGCAGCGTGACCCGACACTTCCTCACGCTGCTCGACTTCAGCCCAGAGGAACTCTCGCGGCTCATCGAACGGGGCATCGAATACAAGCGGATGCACGAAGCCGGCACGATCTATCAGCCGCTTCGAGGCCGCACGCTCGCAATGGTGTTCGACCTGAAGTCGACGAGAACGCGCGTCGCGTTCGAAGCGGGCATGCACCAACTCGGCGGCCACGCGATATTCCTGAGCCCCAACGACACGCAACTGGGGCGCGGCGAACCGATCGAAGACACCGCGCGGGTGTTATCGGAAATGGTCGATCTGATCATGTTGCGCACGCGTGAGCATCGCGACGTAGAGACGTTCGCGCGCGCCGCCACCGTGCCGGTGATCAACGCGATGAGCGCCCGTTCGCATCCGTGTCAGCTGCTGGCGGACATCCAAACGTTCGTCGAATGTCGTGGGCCGATCCAGGACAAGACCGTCGCGTTCGTCGGCGACGGCTACAACATGTGCAACTCGTACATCGACGCGTCGCGCCAATTCGGCTTCGACCTGCAGATCGCATGTCCGAAGGGATTCGAGCCGGCGCCGGAACTGCTCTCGAGCACGAATCGTGTAACGCTGGTCGACACGCCGCAGGACGCCGTCAGCGGCGCCGATCTGGTGATCACCGACGTCTGGTCGTCCATGGGCCACGAAGCGGAAGTATCCGAGCGTCGCAAGCGGTTCGCCGGCTACCAGGTGGACAGACCGTTGCTCGATCTTGCGGCGCGCGATGCGGTCTTCATGCACTGCCTTCCCGCGCATCGAGGCGAAGAGGTCAGTCACGACGTATTGGACGACCCTCGCTCGGTGGTGTGGGCCGAAGCGGGCAATAGATTGCACTCACAGAAGGCGCTGCTCGAGTTTCTGAGCAGCGCGCGAAGCTGACACGCTTCAGCCGAGCCTGAGGTTCGACAGCAGGCCCGGTTTCTCGATGCCGTAGCCTTGCGCGTAGTCGACGCCGATTTCGCGCAACTGCGCGAGAATCGCGTCGTTCTCAACGAATTCCGCGATCGTCTTCTTGCCGAGGTAATGGCCGATCTCGTTGATCGAACGCACCACAGCATAGTCGCTGGGGTTGTTGTTCAGGTCTTTCACGAACACACCGTCGATCTTGACGTAGTCGACCGGCAGATTGCGCAGATACGAATACGACGAAAGACCAGTTCCGAAGTCGTCGAGCGAGAACCGACAACCAATGATCTTCATGCGGTTCATGAAGTCGCGAGCGTTGTCGAGGTTGGCAATTGCCGCGGTTTCCGTGATCTCAAAACAGACCTTGCTCGTCGGCGCCTGCATGCGCGAAAACTGTTCGAGCACGAAGTCCGCGAACGATTCGTCGTTGACCGAGTGTCCGGAAACGTTGATGGCAAAGCCGCCGAAGTTGTCGAGCGAGCTGCGGTGATCGGCCATCCACTTCAGTACGTTCTCGACGACCCAACGGTCGACCATGGTGACGCGGTTATAGGTTTCGGCCGCTAGGATGAACTCGCTCGGCGGCATCAGATCGCCGAGCTCGTCGCGCATCGTCAGCAGAATTTCGTAGTGGCTACTCGAACCGTTCGCGGCGATGGGAACGGGTGCGATGCGCTGACAGTTCAGGATCAGGCGACCGTCGTCGATCGCTTTATCGAGTTGCGTCACCCATTCCATGACGCCGCGGCGACGCATCATCCGCGCATCGCCGAGCTCGTATTCCTGAACGCGGTTGCGGCCCGCGTCCTTCGCGGTGTAGCAGGCCTCGTCCGCCGAACGCATCGCTGCGTCTGCATCCGGCGTACCTTCGTCGATGAACACGACGCCGATACTCACCGACAGTGAATAGTGGCGGTCTTCCCAATCGAATCGCTGTTCGCGCACGAGCTTCAGCAACCGCTCGGCGATTTCCCGTGACGGTTCGTTCTCGATGTTGGTGATCAACACGCCGAACTCGTCGCCGCCGAGACGGGCAACCTTGGCCGGTACGTCCTTCAGACCGTCGACCAGTCGCTGGCCGACCATCTTCAACAACTCGTCGCCGGCCGTGTGACCGCTGCTGTTGTTGACGATCTTGAATTGGTCCAGATCGAGATAGAACAGCACGTGCTGCGCGCTGGTCGCTTTCGCGCTCTCGATCGCCGCGGCGAGATTGCGCTCGAACTCCTTGCGATTCAGCAGTTTCGTTAGGTCGTCGTGTGCCGCCTGGAACGTCAGCTGATTGTGCATGTTCTGCAACATGCGCTGCGATGCGCGCTCCATCAGCGGCAGGTCGAAATCGTCGAGCAACGTGACGCGGCCTTCGTGAAGGCCATCCGCCATTTCCTTCAACGGAATCTCGCGTGACTTCACGCCCTTGCGGTTGACCAGCACGAAGAACGCGTAGTCGTCGCCGATGAACGCGACCGACAGTATCAACGGGCGGCCTTCGTCGTCGGACATCGCCAACCACTCGCCGACGCTCATGCGGCGCGCTCGGTCGAGTGCGCGGCTCCAGTTCTTGCGAATGTCTTCGTCGTCGGTATCGATCGCGGGAGAAGAGTCGGGCAGCAGACCTTCGAGGCCGAGCGCCTTTTCGGTTTCGTTAGCGCCGATCGAAGTGACTTTGACTTTCGCCTTAGCACCGGTCGTGTCGCCCACCAGCGCATCGGACAATCCCATAACCAGCGGCGTGCGCTTGCCCGGTTCGAACGAAATGCTGTTCAGCCCGGACACGACGCGCTTCAGCAGCGTCTCAGGCTCGACAAACCCCGCGCCGCCGGGCTTCGACTCGCCGATCAACTGCGCGAGCACTTCCTCGGCCGTTGCCGCTGCATCACGCCACTCGTTGCTGTTCGGACCATGCCGCAGGTGCGTGTGCACAAGCAGGTTGCGCCAACCCGGATTCATCAAGCGCAGGAACAACTCGGGCACGTCTTTGCCGGCCAAGCGTGGTTCCAACTGCTGCGCCACGGCACGGCGCGCACGCGCGA
The DNA here is from genome assembly GCA_031363335.1 of Gammaproteobacteria bacterium. Taxonomy (GTDB): domain Bacteria; phylum Pseudomonadota; class Gammaproteobacteria; order Pseudomonadales; family Azotimanducaceae; genus DATJGR01. The sequence continues at coordinate 7,395 of JANLUG010000586.1, read as the reverse complement.
GCTTCTGCTGCCCTTCACTTGCGCGAACCGTGCGTTCTACGTTGCCTCGATAAGCCTTCGCCTGGCGCTCGACCAACGGACCCAGTTCTTCGAGGACGTCTTCGAATACTTCAGGGTTGCGGTCGTAATCCTTGACGATCCGTTCGAGCAGTTCGTCTACGCGGTGACCGACTTCGCGGTCGATACCGACCCTGACGTCCTGCGCGTTCCCCAACCGCGCCAACTGGTTCAAGACCTCGACGGCCGAGTGCGGGCGTTCTGCGTCGTGGTCGAGGAATTCCGGATCCTTCGTGGCGAGTTTGTTGAGCGTCAGCTCCAACCGTTTTACCCAGCCGCGAATACCCTCGGTGAGCAACTTGTCCTGTTCGATCGAGTCGACCAGGCTCTCCATGACGCCCAATTGGTCGTAGAGCTCCTCACCGAATGCTTTTTTGCCCCCGTGGCGCGCCTTGAGCACTTCCATCAGGCGCGGCTTCAAGCGGCTGGCGCTGACCGGCGCATCACCGAGTTCCGACTCGATTTGCGAGATCGCCTGGAGGATGTCGCTCGGATCGTAACGTTGATCCGGCGCTGCATTGGGCGCGGCGAACTCGACTTCTTCTGGGGCCCCCTGCATCCGGCGCGCACGTCGGCCGAGATTCAGCAGTTCGCGCGCGGCCTTGTAGACCTCCGCCGTGCCGCCCTCCTTGTTCGGCGCAAACGGATTGAATGAGCTGCGCGGTGCCGTCGAAATGCCGTCGGCGGCCATCGCGGCTTCACGCACCGGACCTTCGAGTTCCTGATAGTTCTGCGTCGGTTGCGGACGCGCCTTCGGCGCGCCGCGCCGCATGGAGCGCTGCATCGCTTCGCGCAAATCCTCCAACGACGGAAATACGCCGCTCTCTTCGAGCATCTTGCTGATTGCGGGATACAGGTTCGCAAGCACGGTGTGCAGGACGATCTCGAATTCCTTATAGATGTCCTGCCGCACCTGACGCCGCACGTCGACGCCGGACAATGCGTCGTCGAATGCCCATGCGAGCGCCGCGGGACCGATCGGCACGACGTCCTTGTGACCCCAAGGCTTCGCGATCATCCCGAGCCGTGACCGGATTTCGAACAGAATGTCGCCGAATCGGTTTTCGGTCTTCGAAATGACTTCCGCGACCGCCAACCACTCTTCGAATTCCTCGGTATCGACGATCTGCAGCTTCGCGCTACTGCCGGTTTCGCGCCGACGGCGTTTCTCCAGCACCGATTCCAGATCCGAAATCTGATCGATCTGCGCGACAACGGAACGACCGAACTTGGTCCGTATCGAGTCGCGTTGCTTCTCGAGCTGATCGAGTCCTTCGAAGTACATCATCTGCACGGCATTCGTGCCGGCGTCGCGTGCCTTCAGCAGCAGATCGCGATCGCATTTCTCGAAGAACAGTTTCGAAACGCGATTCACGCCGCGCGTCGCGATGCGACGCAGTTGTTCTTTGACCTGCTCTGCGTCCTGATCGCGAATACGACGATCGCGCAGAAAGGTCTCCGGAATTTCGGCGGGGCCATCGGTCTGCGGCGTCTCGGATTCATTCTGCGGTTTACGACCACGCGCCAGATCGGCCGCGCTGTTGGCCACCATGCCCGATGCGACAGCGAAGTCCATCAGCACTTCGAAGGCCTTCGGCTGCAGCGGAGACGGGAACCGGATACCCATGCCGCTGCCGGAATCGAGTACGCGCGAAATCGCGGCCTGCATTCGAAAATGCTGTTCGCCCTGCGGCGTCGGAACCGAGAAATGCAGATTTATCGGATCGCCGGCTTGCGGCTCAGCGCCGGTCGCCAGCAGCGAACGGGTGCCACCCGTACCCACGAGGAGCATGCCGCCCTGGCAAAAGTCTCGTATCGTGCACAACCACGACCGCCCTTTCTGCGGGTGTACGAGTGCTCCGATCGATATGGGTTGTCGCGCGTGAGTTCGCCGGTCCACGTCCTTCTTCTCCGGCTTCGGCGCGCTGAATGCACACCGGAATGCGGCCGAGAGAGCCTAACTGATTTGAGGGGCGTGGGTCACCTGCCGGCGGCAGGCGATATGGCGCGCGTCTCAGTCTCAGGTGCAACCACGACACGATTCCTGCCCTGAGTTTTAGCTGCGTACATCGCCGTGTCGGCCCGACTCATCAACTGCTCTACCGCTTCGCGCGCGCGATAAGCCGCGACGCCGACCGAAGCAGTGACTGCGAAGTCGGGCGCTTTCGGATCGATCACCATCAACTGCGTCTGCCGTCGCAGTCGATTCGACACCTGTACCGCATCGGTCAGCGTCGCATTGGTCAGCACCATCACGAACTCTTCGCCGCCGATGCGCGCGACGAAGTCCTCTTCGCGCACGACCTTTCGCGCAATTTCCGCGAACGCTCTGAGCACTTCGTCGCCTTGTTTGTGCCCGAACAGGTCGTTGACCCTCTTGAAGTGGTCGAGATCCACATAGCAGAGCGCGAAGGCCAGCGTGCCCCGATCGGCGAGCGCTTTCTGCCTATAGAGGTACTCCATGAGCTGACGGCGGTTATACAGACCCGTTAGATCGTCGCGCATCGCCAAGTCTCGGACACGCGCGAGTGCGCGTTCCAACTCTTCCGTGCGTCCGGTCAGCTCTTCGCGCAGGCCGGCGATCTGATCGGCTACGAACAGTGCGATCACCAACAGCAGCGAGTAACACGACCAGACGAGAAACTCGTCGGGCAGATTGGCGCTCTGGCCGTGCTGAATGTGCAACACGAATCCCAGGCTGGCCGTCGCCCACGTCAGCACCGCGATCAGACGCAACCGCGAGCGGCCGAGGTGCAACGCGGCAAAGTTCAGCCCGAGCAGCGTGACCGCCAGCAACGCGAGCCGCAAAGGCGTGTTGCCGAATGTCGCAGTAGCCACGCAACCGAGACTCGCCCACAGCGTAACCGGCAGTCCTAACGACGCCGTAGTGGCGCGCAAACGAAAGTCGGCCACAATCGACAAACCGAGCAGCACCAGGCCAACGCCGAGCACGACGACGCCAAGGCCGATCGCCACGTCGTTGACCTCGAGCCGGCCCGAGGCGGATCCGGCCCACCACAGTGCAATAAAACCGGCCACGCCGGCGCCGGTCAGTATTGACCTGCGAAGGCGCGTCAGCGTATGCGCGACTTGATTTTGGAGAGTTGCGGCCATTTGCCGGTCCACACCCGAACTGCCGGTCATTCTAAGGGAGGGCTGTTGCACCGATGTATCGCGCGCGGGACGCCTTGTAATCGTTTTGTAACGCGACCACCGGCGGCATCACAGGCTTGCCCGACCGAGCGTCTTCGAGACCGCGTTCGACCAACCTTTCAGCAGGTTTTCGCGCGTCAACGCGCTCATCGCCGGCTCGAATCCGCGCTGCAGTTGCCACAGCGCCGCCGCATCCGCGATGGACCCGACCAGACCGCCGCCCAGGGCTGCCAGCATGCCGGCACCGAGCGCTGTCGTTTCGGTAATCACGGGGCGTTCGACACGCACGCCCGCGATGTCCGCGAGACATTGGCAAAGCCAGTCGTTCGCGACCATCCCGCCATCGACGCGCAGGCGCGTTACGGCAGCGCCATCGGCACGCAGCGCCGCCAACAGATCCGCCGACTGATACGCGACGCTCGCGAGGGTCGCCGCGATCACGTCGTCGCGACTCGTATCGAGCGACAGACCGCATATCAGACCTCGCGCATCCGGTCGCCAATGCGGCGCACCGAGGCCGGTAAACGCCGGTACTACGTAGACACCGCCCGCTTCGACGCCGCTGCGTCGCGCAGCCGCCACCGTTTCTTGCGCTGAGTCGACGATGCGCAACGAATCGCGCAGCCATTTAACCGCCGCACCGGCAACGAAAATGCTGCCTTCCACCGCATAAGTCGTTTGCCCGTCGATGCGGTAACCGACGGTGGATAGCAGTCCGTTCGTCGACCGGATCAACTGATCGCCGGTATTCGTCACAAGAAAACAACCGGTGCCGTAAGTGCTCTTGGTCATGCCGGTGTCGAAGCAGCCCTGCCCGATCAACGCGGCCTGCTGATCGCCGGCGACGCCGAGGATCGGCACTGCGGCCCCGAGCCACCTCGCATCGGCCACGCCGAAGTCGCCGGCGCAGTCGCGCACCTCGGGCAGCAGGTTCGCCGGGATGTCGAAATAGCGGAGCAACTCGGCGTCCCACGATTGCGTCGCGATGTTGAAGAGTTGTGTCCTCGATGCGTTCGTCGCGTCGGTGAGATGTTTGTCGCCCGACGTCAGACGCCAGATCAGAAAGCTGTCGACGGTGCCGAAGCGCAGCTTGCCGTTCGCCGCCCGCGCACGCAGTCCAGGGACGGTGTCGAGCAGCCATGCGACCTTCGTGCTGGAAAAATACGGATCGATCACGAGACCCGTGGCGTGCGCAATCGGCTCGGCCATGCCGTCTGCCCGAATCTTGTCGCAACGGGGTGCGGTGCGGCGGTCTTGCCAGACGATCGCGTTGTAAACCGGAATGCCGGTGTCGAAGTCCCAAACCACGGTGGTTTCGCGCTGATTCGTGATACCGATGCCGGTCAGCGTGCGCGCCTCGACGCCGGCGTTAGCAAGCGCGCCGCGCGCGGCGAACAGCGTCGTTTCCCACAACACTTCAGGATCGTGCTCGACCCAGCCGTCGCGCGGGAAAATCTGATCGAATTCGCGCTGCGCGCTCCCCAGCACGCGGCCTCGAACGTCGAACACCAGCGCGCGTGTGCTGGAAGTGCCCTGATCGATAGCCAGTACGCAGTCCACACCCGCTCCTCTACCCAGAATCTACCCAAAACGCAAAACACAATATCTAGTGGTTGGGAACGCAGCAATAGCGCGCGGAAATTGGTCCAAACGGGCGCCCTAACGGTGCACAGGACGTCCACCGCGACGGCACAGGTTATCCACAGCTTTGCGCCTTGCATTGCACCGCTGCACCGCATTATCTTGTATTCCCCTCGTCGTCCAACCCAACATGTTGGGGTATGCCTGGGTCGTCGGCCTCGACGCAGTTGTGCGTTGTGGCCGCCCGAACGGCCCGGAAATACAGGGTGAACAAGGCAGATCGGCGCGCGGGACCACGAAAACGACAGATACTAGATGTAGTGGTCGGCGCGGCGGGAAAAAAACACAAGAATTCGACCGATTTCGAACAGTACACCGGGGAGTTACGCCACCTATGCAAACGGACACGCTACAGCGCACCAGCGTCACACAGGACTCGTCGCCCGCACCCTTGCCGCCCTCCGCGTCGATCGCAGCGACCGCACCCGGTCAGCTGCGGGTGATCAAACGCAACGGCACCGTCGTCTCATACGACGACAGCAAAATCGCCGTCGCCATGACGAAAGCCTTCCTCGCCGTCGAAGGTGGCACCGCCGCCGCGTCGTCGCGGGTTAGAGAACAAGTCCGCGAACTCGTCGACCAGATGAGCGCGACATTCGCGCGACGCTTCCCGTCGGGCGGCACGCTGCACATCGAAGACATCCAGGATCAGGTCGAACTCGCGCTGATGCGCTCCGGCGAACACAAGGTCGCGCGCGACTACGTGCTGTACCGCGATGGCCGCGCCCGCGCCCGCGCCGAACGCAAACCGGTCGTAAAGCCGACGCAAACGAACCTCTCAATCACCCGTACCGACGGTACCCGGGCACCGCTCGACGTCGAGCGCCTGCGCACCGTCGTGAGCGAAGCGTGCGCGGGGCTCAAAGATGTCGACGGCGAACGCATCATTGGCGATGCGCTGAACAACATGTACGACGGCATCTCCGAAAAGGATGTCGCCACGTCGGTGCTGATCACCGCGCGAACACTGGTCGAGGAAGAGCCGAATTACACGTTCGTCACCGCCCGCATCCTGCTCGACGATCTACGTGCCGAAGCGCTCGCGTTCCTCGGCGTTCAAGCGCGCGCCGCGAATCCCGGCGACTTCCGCGCGACGCAATCGCAGATGCGCGACGTCTATCCGGTCGCGCTGAAGGCGTTCATCGAGCGCGGCGCCGCGCTCGAACTCGTCTCCACCGATCTGCGCAAATTCGATCTCGAGGCGCTCGGCGCTGCATTGAAGCCGGAGCGCGATCACAACTTCACGTACCTCGGCCTGCAGACGCTGTACGACCGCTACTTCATCCACAGCAACGACGTCCGCTTCGAACTACCGCAAGTGTTCTTCATGCGCGTCGCGATGGGGCTCTCGCTCGACGAAGCCGATCGCACCGCGCGCGCAATCGAGTTCTACGACCTGCTGTCGTCGTTCGACTACATGAGCTCCACGCCGACGCTGTTCAACGCGGGCACCCTGCGTTCGCAGTTGTCGTCGTGCTTCCTGACGACGGTGCCCGACGACCTCGACGGCATCTACCGCGCGATCCACGACAACGCGATGCTATCGAAATGGGCCGGCGGCCTCGGCAACGACTGGACACCGGTTCGGGCGCTCGGCGCGTACATCAAGGGCACCAACGGCAAATCGCAGGGCGTCGTGCCGTTCCTGAAAGTCGTCAACGACACCGCCGTCGCCGTGAATCAGGGCGGCAAACGCAAAGGCGCCGTCTGCTCCTATCTAGAAACGTGGCACCTCGACATCGAGGAATTCATCGAACTGCGCAAGAACACCGGCGATGACCGCCGCCGCACGCACGACATGAACACCGCGAACTGGATTCCCGACCTGTTCATGAAGCGCGTTTTCGAAGACGGCACGTGGACGCTGTTCTCGCCGAGCGACGTGCCCGAACTGCACGACCTCTACGGTCTCGCCTTCGAACACGCCTACACCGCGTACGAACGCAAGACCGAATCCGGCGAACTGCCGCTGTTCAAACGCGTTCGTGCACAGGATCTGTGGCGCAAGATGCTGTCGATGCTGTTCGAAACCGGGCATCCGTGGATCACTTTCAAAGACGCCTGCAACATCCGCTCGCCGCAACAACACGTCGGCGTCGTGCACTCGTCGAACCTGTGCACCGAGATCACGCTGAACACATCACGCGACGAAATCGCGGTGTGCAACTTGGGCTCGGTCAACCTGGTTCAGCACGTCACGAAGGACGGGCTCGATCTCGACAAGCTGCGTCGCACGGTACGCACGGCAGTGCGAATGCTCGATAACGTCATCGACATCAACTACTACTCGGTTGCGCAAGCACGCGCATCGAACATGCGCCATCGCCCGGTCGGGCTCGGCATCATGGGCTTTCAGGATGCGCTGTATGAACTGCGCATTCCGTACAGCTCCGATGCAGCCGTCAAGTTCGCCGATGAATCGATGGAGGCGGTCAGCTATTTCGCGATCGAAGCGTCCAGCGACCTCGCGAAGGAACGCGGCAGCTACGCGAGTTTCGAAGGCTCGTTATGGAGCCGCGGCAGCCTGCCGCTCGATTCGCTGCG
>JANLUG010000576.1:0-3586 GCA_031363335.1 Gammaproteobacteria bacterium | reverse complement strand
GGCAGATCCTTCGGCAGGCAGGTCACTTCCACTTCGATGATGTGGTGGTTGATCAGACCTTTTTCTTCTTTGACGCCGATGCACTCTTCTTCGTTTATGAAGTGCAGCGGAATCTCGACGGTGATCTCCTGGTTGGCCAGGATGCGCTGGAAGTCGATGTGCATCGGCTTGTTAGTTGCCGGGTGGCGCTGCATATCGCGGGCGAGCACCTGATTGCGTGCGCCGCCGAGCTTCAACGCGAGGATCTGCGAGAAGAACGTATCCGCCTGGATCGCCTTCGACAGGTCGTTCTCGATCAACGAAATATTGACCGGTGCCTCACCGCCTCCGTAGACGATGCCCGGAACCATTGCGGCGTTCCGACGCAGGCGGCGGCTCGCACCTTTCCCGACGTCGGCGCGCGCTTCTGCAACCAACTCAATCTGCTGCTGTGACATGGCTATCTCCTAGTTGTCACGTTCAACCACGTATCGGATCCGCGACCAGAACCCGTACGCACCTTTGGAAACCTTATCTAACTATCTAACGAAGCTATCTAACGAAACATCGCGCTGACCGACTCTTCGTTGCTGACGCGCCGAATCGCTTCGGCCAGCAGCCGGTCCAGGCTCAATTGGGTGATCCGCGAACAGGACTTCGCTTCTGCGGACAACGGAATGGTGTCGGTAACGAACATCGAATCGAGCGCCGAATCGTTGATCCGACCGATGGCGGGGCCGGAGAGCACCGCGTGCGTGATGTACGCAACCACGCCGATCGCACCGCGATCTTTCAATGCCGCGGCCGCCTGACATAGCGTGCCGGCGGTGTCGACGATGTCGTCGACCATGATGCACGTGCGCCCCTCAACGTCGCCGATCACGTTCATCACTTCGGATTCGTTCGCCACGGACCGGCGTTTGTCGATGATCGCGAGGTCGGTGTCGTTGATCAGCTTCGCGATCGCACGCGCCCGCACCACACCGCCGACATCGGGCGAGATCACCATCGGATTCGGGTAGCGCTGCGCCAACGCGTGATCGACCAGCAGCGGCGACGCATAGACGTTATCGACCGGCACGTTGAAAAAACCCTGGATCTGGTCGGCGTGCAGGTCGACCGTCAGTACCCGGTTCACGCCGGCGACCGCGAGCATGTCGGCGACCACTTTGGCGCTGATCGGAACGCGCGCCGAACGCGGCCGGCGGTCCTGACGCGCGTATCCGAAGTAAGGCATCACTGCGGTGATACGGCTCGCCGATGCTCGCTTGATGGCATCCGCCATCACCATCAGTTCCATCAGATTGTCGTTCGTCGGCGCGCACGTCGACTGCAGCATGAACACGTCGCGCCCGCGGACGTTTTCATGGATCTCGACGCGCACTTCGCCGTCGCTGAAGCGATCGACGTCCGCGGCGCCGAGGTCGATCCGCAACTGATGCGCAACCCGCTTCGCGAGTTCCGGATGCGAATTGCCGGCGAATACGATCAGGTTGGGCAACTTACTCACTCACGATCGATCAGGTTCACTGGGACGTTCTCGGTCGGTCCGCCTAACTTGGCTGGGGCGCTAGGATTCGAACCTAGGGATGGCGGGATCAAAACCCGCTGCCTTACCGCTTGGCGACGCCCCAAGTAGGGAACTCGACGAAGATTGATAATCGCGCGGGCGGAAGCCCCGATTCGCGGAAGGCCGGTATTTTGAGGATCAGGTTAAGGGGTGTCAAACGCGTTCTGCGCGCCGAACGACCACTCCGCGGGCAATAGCGTCACCTTTACATCGCCGCGTGACGCCACGATTCGCGCGGGGAGACGCATCGCGCTAACCGCTCCGCCACGCCCGTCGTCGAATGGGTGATAGCCGGAAAATTCCAGGCGCCACGATAGCTGGTCGAGCGAGGCGAGGTCCCCGGCAGGGTCCAGGGTCGCGCTCTCAACCGGGAATCCAGGCGCTTGCTCGCCGCGGATCCAATGCGTGAGCGCCGTTATCGGCAAGCTGAAGCCGAGCCAACGCTGCATCGCGGTGTCGGCGTCGTGTTCGCGATAGACCTCACCCTTCGACGTGAACACCGTGACGGCGTCGCCCTCGCCGACCAAACGGCTGTGTCCCTGCCCGAGCGGTCCCCACAGATCGATCTCGTCGCGGCCGGTCGCGTGCTGCCAGACGAAACTCGACGTAAAGCCGTCGTCGCCCTGCCGCACCGCCATCCGACCTTTTACCGCGAAGCCGCCGATGTCCGGTGCGCCGAGTTTCGGTTCGGGGCGCAGCAACGCGCACCCCGCGACCGTGACGAACACCACGGTACAAAAGGCGAGGTGTCGACATCCATTTGAAAACGCTTTTAGAAATAACGGGTTAGCCAAGCGTTGCACCTAATTTCCACCGCGGCTTTGATATGATGTCGCGGACACTCGGAACCCGCTGATGGCGATTCTCGCGTACGGCCTGAACTTTCGCACTGCACCCATCGATCTCAGGGAGCGTATCGCGTTTCCGGTCGAAGGCCTCGTGCAGGCGCATCGTGATCTCGCGCGTTCCATTCCGGCGGTCGGCGAGGTGGCCATTCTGTCGACCTGCAACCGCACCGAGTTGTACTGCTCCGCGGAACTCGACGACCAGGAAGCATTACTCGACTGGTTGTCACGCTATCGCAACGTCGCGCCGTCCGACATTCGTGAAGCCGCCTATGCGCATTGGGATCGCGATGCCGCTCGGCATCTGATGCGCGTGGCGTCCGGTCTCGATTCGCAGGTGCTCGGCGAGCCGCAGATTCTCGGCCAGGTGAAGGACGCCTGCGACAGCGCGCGCGAAGCGGGAACATTCGGCCCTGAATTGAATCTGCTTTCGCAGGTGACGCTGAACGTCGCGAAGCAGGTACGCACCGACACAGACATCGGCCGCAATCCGGTTTCAGTCGCGTATGCGGCGGTGTCGTTAGCACGGCAGATCTTTGCGGACCTCTCTCAGAACTCGGCGCTGCTGCTTGGCGCAGGCGACACCATCGAACTGGTTGCGCAGCATTTGCGCAACGCCGGCATCGGCTCCATGACGATCGCAAACCGCACGTTGGCCAACGCGCGCTCGCTCGCGGCGAACTTCGGCGCGCGCGCCATCCAGCTCACCGATGTGCCGAGCGTGCTTGCCCAACACGACATCGTCATTGCCTCCACCGGCAGCCCGTTCCCGGTGCTCGGCAAAGGTGCGGTCGAAGCGGCAATCCGCAGCCGCCGCCACCGGCCGATGTTCATGGTGGATATCGCCGTGCCGCGCGATATCGAACCCGAAGTGGCTGAACTGCGCGACGTCTACCTGTATTCCATCGATGATCTGACTGAGATCATCGAAGCGAACGTCAGCGAGCGGCGCCGCGCTGCCGAGAACGCAGAAGAGATGATCGTCGCCGGAACGGATCGGTATTTTCGCGAGAAGCGTATCCGCGACGCGCAACACCTGCTGACCACTTTCCGCAGTCGCGCCGAATCGTTGCAACTGCTCGAGCTCGAGCGAGCCCGCCTACGGCTCGGCAATGGCGAAGACGCCGACGAGGTTCTGAAGGCGTTCGCGAGAGCGTTGACGAACAAGCTGATCCACGAGCCAACCATCGCG
>JANLUG010000568.1:0-5165 GCA_031363335.1 Gammaproteobacteria bacterium | reverse complement strand
CTCCAGCGTGTCGTCGTGGATCACCACCAATTTGCCGTCGACGCAGTAAACGTTCAGCTCGAGCGCATCGACGCCGATCTGCAGCGCGCGCGCAAACGAACGTAGTGTGTTCTCGGGCTCGAGGCCTGCGGCGCCGCGGTGGCCAATGATCAGAAATGCTTCGGATGGCATGGCGGTGACAGTGCGAGGGACGGACACCTACAATAGCGGCGTTTCGAGGATCTCGCGATGAGTTACCAGGTATTCGCACGCAAACTCCGGCCTGCAGGCTTCGATGCCCTCGTGGGGCAGGATCATGTCGTGCGCGCGTTGGTGCACGCGCTCGAACACGAACGCGTCCACCACGCGTATCTGTTCACCGGAACGCGCGGCGTCGGCAAGACCACCATCGCGCGGATTCTGGCGAAGTGTCTGAATTGCGAAACCGGTGTAACCCCGACGCCGTGCGGCATATGCAGCGCGTGCCGGGAAATCAGCGAGGGGCGTTTCATCGATCTGATCGAGGTCGATGCGGCGTCGCGAACGAAGGTCGACGACACGCGCGATCTGCTCGATAACGCGCAATATCTGCCGGCGCGGGGCCGCTACAAGGTGTACCTGATCGACGAAGTACACATGCTCTCGACGCATAGCTTTAACGCACTGCTGAAGACGCTCGAAGAACCGCCGCCGCATGTGAAGTTCATGCTCGCGACGACCGACCCCAAGAAAGTGCCGATTACCGTGTTGTCCCGTTGCCTGCAGTTTCAACTGAAGAATCTGTTGCCGGAGCGGATCTCGACGTATCTCGGCGAGGTGTTGGCGAAAGAGGCGATCGAATTCGAAGCGCCGGCCTTGTCGGCCATCGCCCGCGCGGCGCGCGGCAGCATGCGAGATGCGCTGAGCCTCACCGATCAAGCGGTGTCGTACGGCGGCGGTCAGGTCCGCGAACGCGACGTGCTCGAGATGCTGGGCACTATCGGGCGCGACGATATCGAACCGTTGCTGCGCGCGTTGCTCGACGGTAAGGCCGAAGCGGTGCTTGCGCGTTGCGCGACGCTGGCGGAGCAGGCCGTCGACTTCGGCGAGGTGCTCAGTGCGTTGCTGAGCACGCTGCATGAAATTGCCGTGGCGCAGGCCGTCGGTGCGGAGCAGGGCAACGATGCCGCGATGGCATCCGGATTCGCCGCCTCGATGACACCGGAACTGGTGCAACTCTTCTATCAGATCACCTTGGTCGGTCTGCGCGACTTGCCGCTTGCGCCCGATCCGCGATGCGGCTTCGAAATGGTGATGCTGCGCCTGCTGGCATTCGAACCGCTCGAGCCGCCGAGTGCCGACGCGCCGGTCGATCGCAGCGAAAAGACTAACGGCCGGGATGGGGCGCGTGCGAAGCGAGTCGTGGATCTGCCGCGCAACGGTCCGGTTTCGGCGGCGCGTGCACCCGCGACCGGCGACGACTGGTACGTTACCGTGCGAGCACTCGAACTCGGCGGCGTCGCGAAGATGATTGCCGAGAACGCGCTCCCGATCGAACGCATCGGCGATCAGTGGGTGCTGTGTCTCGATGACGCGCACGACACGTTGCTCAACGATGCCCAGGCGCGCGTCATCGAACGCGCGCTCGCCGCCTACATCGGACGGCCGCAAACGGTCACGATCATCTCCGGCGATCCGGGTGCGGAGACCCCTGCGGTGAGAAATCAGCGCGAAAAGCGCGAACAGCACGAGCAGGCGGTGGCGGCCTTGCGTGATGATGAAACCGTGCGTTCGCTCGTATCCGAGTTCGGAGCGGAGCTGAATCTCGAGTCGGTTCGACCGATCAAGCAGTGATTGATATTGGAATGACTGAAGGGAATCCATGAAGGGTCTGACCGATCTGATGAAGCAGGCGCAGCAGATGCAGGAGCGCATGCAGGCGCTGCAGGCTGAACTGGCGCAGCTCGAAGTGGTGGGCGAAGCCGGCGCCGGAATGGTGAAGGTGACGTTGAACGGACGCCACGAGGCGCGGCGCGTGCAGATCGACCCGAGCATCGCAAAGGAGGACCTCGCGGTTCTCGAAGACCTCATCGCGGCCGCCATCAACGATGCGGTCCACCGTGCCGAACGCGCGCAGCAGGAGAAGATGGCGGGGCTCACCACCGGCCTCGGACTGCCGGCCGGCTTCAAGATGCCGTTTTGACGATGCCACGCCGTTGATGCATATCAGCCCGTTGATCGACCGCTTGATCGAAGCGTTCCAGGTGTTGCCCGGCGTGGGACCGAAGACTGCACAGCGTATGGCGCTGGCGATCCTTCGGCAGCAGCGCTCCGGCGGCAAGCATCTCGCCGACGCACTGCTCGAAGCGATCGACAAGGTTGGTTATTGCGGTCGCTGCAGAACGTTCAGTGAACTCGACTTGTGCGGCATCTGTCAGGACACCCGGCGCGAGCACCAGACGCTCTGCATCGTGGAATCGGCGGCCGATATCTTCGCGATCGAGCATGCCGGCGGTTACCGCGGTACCTACTTCGTGCTGCACGGCCGTCTGTCGCCGATCGACGGCGTCGGTCCGGAGGCGCTCGGGCTCGATGGCCTGTCGGAGCTGGTAGCTCAAGGCGGCATCGAAGAGGTCATCCTCGCGACGAATCCGACAGTGGAAGGCGAGGCGACGGCGCACTACATCACCGAAAGCCTGCGTCACGCGCGCGTGCGGCTGACGCGTATAGCGCACGGTGTGCCGCTCGGGGGTGAACTCGAATATGTCGACGGCGGCACGATCGTGCATGCCTTGCGAGGCCGGCGCAGCATCGGCGGCACCGATTGACCGAACCTACGTATCGCTACATCGAACGCGACGACGAGTTCGCGGCGGCGGTGGCTCGCTGGCGCCAGTGCGCGGTCGTTGGCATCGACACCGAGTTCATTCGAACGCGCACGTTCTTTCCGATCGCCGCGCTGTATCAGATCGCAACCGACGATGAACTCGCGATAGTCGATCCGCTGCGAGTCTCGCAGTGGGACGGTTTCAAGGCTCTGCTCGAAGACGCCTCGATCGTGAAGGTCATGCACGCATGCTCGGAAGACCTCGAAGTGTTCGCCCACCATATCGATGCATCGCCTAAGCATCTGTTCGACACGCAGGTGGCGTCGGGCTTCCTGAGCACGGAGTTCAGCCCGAGCTACGCTGATCTCGTGAACCGTTACACCGGCCAGCAGCTCGACAAGCACGAAACCCGATCGGACTGGCTGGCGCGGCCGTTGCGCGACGAGCAATTGCGGTATGCGGTCGAGGATATCGTGCACCTGTTGCCGGTCTACCGCGCGCAGACGGCGGAGCTGAAGCGGCTTGGGCGCCTGTCGTGGTTCGAAGAAGAGATCGAGCATCGGATCGGATTTACGCTCGTCGATCCGGATCAGTGCTATACAAACGTGCGCAAGGCGTGGCGGTGTAATCGTCGTGAACTCGGCCGATTACGCGCGCTGTGTGCGTGGCGCGAGCGTTACGCAAGGACGAAAGACCTGCCGCGAGGCCACGTCGTCAAAGACGATCAACTGGTTGACCTCGTGCTGCAGCGGGTCGTCGACAAAGACGCGATCGTAAAGATGATCGAACCGGCGTCTGCGCGACGCCACGGAAAGGAGCTGTTGGCGCTTGTCGAGCAGGCGGACGCATTACCGGACGACGTGTTGCCGGCGTTGCTGGCCGCGCCGTTTACCTCGTCCGAAACGCGCCTGTTGAAGGAGCTCAAGGCGATCGGCGCCGAACGTGCGCACTCGCTGGATATGGCCGAGGAACTGCTGTCGCGCCGCCGCGATCTCGAGACGTGTTTACGCAGCGTGCGTTCCGAAGGAAGATTGCCCGAGAACTTTCGCGGGTGGCGCCGGGCATTGGTCGGCGGCCTGTTCGAAGCAAAACTGGCGGGTGCGGCGAACGCATGAGACACGTCATCGTGTACAAGAGCGCCAAGGTCGCGGACATGTATCTGTTCGTCGATCAGCACGACGGTCTCGAGCGCGTACCGCAGAGCCTGCTGACACGCTTCGGTAAGCCAGTGGAGGCGATGCGTTTCGAGCTCACGCCGGAGCGGCGCTTGTCGCGCAGCGAAGCACCGGCCGTGCTCGATGCGATTACAAGTCGCGGCTTCTATCTGCAAATGCCGCCGGCCATCGACTCGGGACTGCCCGCGTGAGTGACGACGCATTCTGGCGCGTCAAATCGCTGGGCGAATTGACGAGCGATGAATGGGAAGCGCTCTGCGACGGCTGCGCGCAATGCTGTCAGTTGAAACTCGAAGACGAAGACACCGGCCGAATCGGCTGCACCAGTGTCACCTGTCATCTGCTCGATCTCGACTCGTGTCGTTGTACCCACTATGAGGAGCGACACATCCGCGTGCCCGACTGTATCGAGTTCGATGCGGATGCCGTGGCGGATCTGCATTGGTTGCCGCAGACGTGCGCGTATCGCCTGCGCGCCGAAGGGCGCGAACTGGAGTGGTGGCACTATCTCGTTTCCGGCGATCGCGAAACCGTGCATCGCGCCGGGATCTCGGTGCGCGGTCGCGCAATGTCCGAAACGCATGTTCATCCGGACGACATGGAGAGTCGCATCGTGCAATGGATCGAGCCGAAGCGGAGCGAGCACTGATGGAGACGACGTTCGCGTGGGGTGTCGTTGCGCTGGCGGGCCTCGGAACGCTTGCCGGCGTGTTTGTGCTGACGCGTTCGATCGACAATGCGTGGCTGCGCTCGCTACTGCGATGTCTCGCCGCGGTCTGGTTGATGCTGCCGTGGAACATTCAGGTGGTCGAAGGCGAGTACGCGCCGGCGTTCATCGTCGCGCTGTTCGAAGGTGTGTTCCGGTCCGACGGCAACCCCCGACCCGCGTTGACCGTGCTCGCGCTCGCGAGCCTCGTCGTGATCATCCTGTTCCTGGTCGTCGGTGCGGTGCAGCGCGTCCGCGCGCCCAAGACCTGACCTTCCAAAACGCCTAACCGGCAACATCGGCGGTCGTTGCTATCCTTACGGGATGATGCGGGTCGCGATCGAATGGATGCTCGTCGCCACGCTGTTGCTGTCGCTCGACGCGGCCGCGCAGGGTATCGACGTGCGGCTGGTCATCGATGTATCCGGCAGCATGAAATCCGGCGACCCCGAGTATCTGCGGCAGGATGTGTTGAATGACCTCGGCGAGATGCTGCCG
>JANLUG010000563.1:0-7204 GCA_031363335.1 Gammaproteobacteria bacterium | reverse complement strand
CGCGACTGAGCAGATCAGTTAGTCTCGTCTAGGAAGCTGCGCAAGTGCTCCGACCGACTCGGATGACGCAATTTGCGTAGCGCCTTCGCTTCGATCTGGCGAATGCGTTCGCGAGTCACGTCGAACTGCTTGCCCACTTCTTCCAGCGTATGGTCGGTGTTCATGTCGATACCGAACCGCATGCGGAGCACTTTCGCTTCGCGCGCGGTCAATCCCGCAAGCACTTCGCGTGTCGCTTCGCGCAAACCTTCACCGGTGGCCAGGTCGATCGGCGAGCCAATCGTGATGTCTTCGATGAAGTCGCCCAGATGCGAGTCTTCGTCGTCGCCGATCGGCGTTTCCATCGAGATCGGCTCTTTTGCGATCTTCAGCACCCTGCGCACTTTGTCTTCAGGCATCTCCATGCGCGTGCCGAGTTCTTCAGGCGTCGGTTCGCGACCCATTTCCTGCAGCATCTGCCGCGAGACGCGGTTCAGCTTGTTGATCGTCTCGATCATGTGCACCGGAATGCGGATCGTGCGGGCCTGGTCGGCGATCGAACGCGTGATTGCCTGACGGATCCACCACGTCGCGTAAGTCGAGAACTTGTAACCGCGGCGATATTCGAACTTGTCCACCGCTTTCATCAGGCCGATGTTGCCTTCCTGAATCAGATCGAGGAACTGCAAGCCTCGGTTCGTGTACTTCTTCGCGATCGAGATGACGAGACGCAGGTTCGCCTCGACCATGTCTTTCTTCGCGCGACGCGCCTTCGCCTCACCCAGCGACATGCGCCGGTTGATGTCTTTGATTTCGCTGACGCTCAGGCCGGTTTCCTGCGTGATCGCCTTCAGCTTTTTCTGCGCGCGGACAATCTCGTCGCGCTGCTCTTCGAGCGCGGCGCTGTAGTCCTTCTTCGCCTTCGTGTGCTTGTTGACCCAGGCGATGCTGATTTCGTTGCCCTGGAATTCCTTCAGGAACACCTTGCGAGGCATGCGCGCACGACGCACGCACGCGATCATGATGGTGCGTTCCTGACGGCGTACTCGCGCGAGCGCTTCGCGCGGCATCTCGACGATCTCGTCGAAGTGGCGCGGTACCAGCTTGAATACCGAAAACACTTCGCCGAGCTTCTCCATGTCCTTCTTCGCAGCCGCGCCCGTTCGCCCTTTCGCGAGGGTTTTTACCGTCTTCGCAGCCTGGCGCTTCAGAATGTTGAAACGACGCTTCGCCTCGATCGGATCCGGACCTTTTTCTTCCTCTTCCTCATCCTCGTCTTTCTCGACGGGTTGCATCGTGAGGTCGACCTGCGCCGCTTCGGGCACTTCGTCAGTGGGGTCGAGGTAGCCTACGAGCAAGTCGTACAGCCGACCTTCTTTCGTGACGTCGGCATAGGTTTCGAGAATGTAGTCGACCGGACCGGGGTAGTACGACAGCGCCGTCAGCACGTCGCGAATGCCTTCCTCGATGCGCTTCGCAATAGCGATTTCGCCTTCTCGGGTCAGCAATTCGACCGTGCCCATTTCGCGCATGTACATGCGCACCGGATCGGTGGTCCGGCCCGCTTCGGTCTCTACGGCCGCCAAGGCGGCGGCAGCTTCTTCAGCGGCGAGTTCGTCCGCGGTGCTTTCACCGCCGGTCAACAGATCGTCGGCATCGGGGGCCACCTCGTAAACGGTGATACCCATGTCGTTGATCATGCCGATGATGTCTTCGATCTGATCCGGGTCGGAGATGTCGTCCGGCAGGTGATCGTTGACCTCGGCGTAAGTCAGGAATCCTTGCTCCTTACCCTTGGCAATCAGCTCTTTCAAACGGGACTGCTGCTGCGTGGTATCAGTGCTCATGGGACCTCTGCTATTGGAATTGTTGCGCGGACGCGAGCGCGTTCGCGATGCCGCGAAAGTGCCGCCGCGAAAAAACGCGGCAGTATATCCGCATTGATGGGGCACAACTAGCCGGAAACAAGCCGCTCCCCCTTCGATAGATATAAAGCCTGATAGACGTAAAGCTTAGTCAGCTTTCTGTTTGAGCTGCCAATACTGCGCGAGCGCCTCCGCCGACCCTTCTTCCCTCAGAACTTCGAGGAACACCCGACGATTCGCCCGTTCGACCGCGGACAGGCACTGCGTCACGGCGTCATCAAACTCGCCCCCCAGCGCTTCATCATTCAAGACCAACGGCGTATCTGCGAGTTCCAACAGGGTTTCGTGGCCCTCCTGTCCCGCCCAATAGCCGAGCAACGATGCCAGATCGGTATCGGGCTGTTCGGCGAGATAGCGCACGACTCGGCCCAATAACGAGTCCCCTATACCTATGAGGCGGGCGCGCCGATGAGCGTCGAGCTTGGCCAGAAACTCGGGGTGTTTGAGCAGAATCGTCAGCAGCCGCTCGCTCAACCGCGAGCTCGCTTTGCCGTCAGTCACCGAACGCCTGCCCGACGATGCCTTCGACATCTTCGCGCCGCGCTGCAGCGCTTCGGGGGATGTCTTCGCCATCGTTGCGAGCCGCTCCATGGTCAACTCTCGCAAAACACCATCCGGAATGGATTTGATGTAGGGCAACGCCAGATCCGCGAGGCGCGCCTGGCCGTCCAACGAGTTCAGGTCGAGCCCCCGACCGAGACCCTGGAACAGATACTCCGCCGCGCTGATCGCGCCGCCGATCCGCTCGACAAAGCGCGCCTTGCCTTCCTTGCGAACGAGCGTGTCCGGGTCTTCGCCGTCGGGAAGGAACATGAACGACAACTGATGCCCTGCGGTGAGTGCCGGCAACGCGACCGTCAACGCCTTCCACGCCGCCTCTCGTCCGGCCGAGTCGCCGTCGAAACAGCAGACGACGTCCGGTGTCGCGCGGAACAATTTCTCGAAATGCGCGACCCCGGTGGCCGTTCCGAGCGTGGCCACCGCGTTCGGAAGCCCGGCTTGCGCGAGCGCCACGACATCCATGTAGCCTTCCACTACCAGCAAACGATCGATTCTCCGCAACGCCATTCGCGCTTCGTACAAACCGTAGAGCTCCCTACCCTTATGGAAGACCTCCGTTTCCGGTGAGTTGAGGTACTTCGGTTGCTCGTTGCCGAGCACCCGGCCGCCGAATCCGATGACGCGCCCGCGCGTATTGCGGATCGGAAACGTCACACGGTCCCGGAACCGGTCATACGTGCGGCCCTGATCGTTCTTCACGAGCAGTCCCGCGCCGATGAGATCCGCCTCGCCGAACTCGGCGAGCGTCGTCTTCAATCCGTCCCATCCGGGCGGTGCAAAACCGATACCGAAATCGCGGGCAATGACGCCGGTCAGCCCGCGCGTTTTCAGATACTCGACCACCCGCGGCGCGTCGGCATGGCTGCGCAGCATCTTGCGGAAGTACTTGTCCGCCGCCTCCAGCACCTTCAGCAGACGACCGTGCACTTCGTCGTCGGCGCGCGCGCCTTGTTCGCGCGGCACTTCGACACCGGCAATCGACGCCAGCGTCTCGACGGACGCGACGAAATCGAGCCGATCGTGCTCCATCAGGAAGGTCAGCGCGGTGCCGGTCGCTCCACACCCGAAGCAGTAATAGAACTGTTTCTCCGGATTGACGCTGAACGACGCGGTCTTCTCGTCGTGGAACGGGCACAACGCCTGAAAGTTGCGACCCGTCTTGCGCAACGTGACGCGCGCGTCGATGACGTCGACGATATCGATCCGCGCGAGCAGATCGTTGATGAAAGTTTGGGGAATCCGGCCGGCCATAAGGCAGTGTATCGCGCAGGTTCGATTCGGTCCCTCGCGAACAATCAGGCGAACGAATCACTCGATCGGAGCGGGCGCCGCTTCAGGGCGAGAGCAGCGCTTTCACTCGCGCGCTTACCACCGCCATGTCGGCGCGACCGGCGAGCGATTCGCGCAGCGCGCTCATCACTTTGCCCATGTCGCGCATCGATGCCGCGCCCGAGGTCGCAATCGCATCGCGAATGGCAGCGTCGATTTGCGCTTCGCCGAGCGCCTCCGGCATGAATTCGCGGATCAAGGTGATCTCGAAGGCTTCCTGGTCGGCCAGATCGACCCGGCCGGCGGAGCGAAACTGCGTTTCCGAATCGTTGCGCTGCTTCAGCATCCGATTCAGCACCGCCAGGACGTCGCCGTCGGGCAGCTCGCGGCGTTCATCCACTTCGATCCGTTTGATCTCAGAGCCGATCAACCGCAGCACGGCGACCCGGGACTTGTCCCGGGCCTTCATCGCGTCTTTGGTTGCCTCGGCAATCCGTCCGCGTAAATCGGACATGGATCAGGCGAGCTTAGAAACTGCGCTCGAAGCGCCGGGATTCGCGTTGCAGCTTTTTCTGATGCCGTTTGACGGCCGCAGCGGCTTTGCGCTTGCGAACCGAAGTCGGCTTTTCGTAGAACTCGCGGCGACGTACTTCGGACAGAATGCCCGCTTTCTCGCAGGAGCGTTTGAAGCGTCGCAATGCGACGTCGAAAGGTTCGTTCTCTCTCACTTTGACTGATGGCACCCGAACTCGTCCTCCAATCCTGATCTATTCAATGGTGGTTGATACAAAGGGACGCGGATTCTACTCAGTTACCCGCACGGACGCAAAGCTCCAAGCGGCTCATCGGATGCAATCGTGAACCGGTGCTACCATCGCCGCCTTATGCGTGTGTTGGGTATCGAAACCTCGTGCGACGAGACCGGTGTGGCGCTGTACGACAGCGCGCGCGGGCTCATCGCGGAATCGCTCTACAGTCAGGTCGCGATGCATGCGGAATACGGCGGCGTGGTGCCGGAACTCGCATCGCGCGACCACGTCCGCAAGACAGTGCCGCTGCTGACAGACATGCTGGCGCGCGCCGGAATCGAGTTGCGCGGTATCGACGGCATCGCCTACACGGCCGGGCCGGGTCTGATCGGCGCACTGATGGTCGGCGCATCGATCGGGCGATCGCTGGCGTGGGCCCTCGACGTCCCGGCTATCGGCGTGCATCACATGGAAGCCCACCTGCTGGCGCCGTTGCTCGCCGAACCGAAACCGGAGCTGCCGTTCGTTGCGCTGCTGGTATCGGGCGGTCATACCCAACTCGTGCGCGTCGACGCAATCGGCCGCTACAAAATCATCGGCGAATCGATCGACGATGCGGCCGGCGAAGCCTTCGACAAAACCGCGAAGATGCTCGGGCTCGGCTATCCCGGAGGACCGGCGGTCGCGCGACTTGCCGAACGCGGTAATTCGGCACGGTTCAAGTTTCCGCGCCCCATGACGGATCGCCCCGGCCTCGACTTCAGCTTCAGCGGATTGAAGACCTTCACGCTCAATACGGTGCAACGCCTGGGTGATACGACCGACCAGGACAAGGCCGACGTCGCGCGCGCCTTCGAAGACGCCGTTGTCGACACGTTGCTCATCAAGTGCCGGCGTGCCCTCGATCAGACAGGCTTGACCCGATTGATCATGGCCGGCGGCGTCGCCGCAAATGTGCGGTTGCGATCGGCCCTCAACGCGCAACTTCCGGGCCGCGTGTTTTACGCGCCGGCCGCGCTGTGCACCGACAACGGCGCCATGGTCGCGTTCGCCGGTTGTCTGCGGCTGGCGGCCGGTCAACATTCCCCGCTTCCGATCGAGACCCGCGCGCGCTGGCCGCTCGACGAACTGGCTGCCGTCGAAGGACAGCTCAATGGATAAGTTGCGGATCACCGGCCTCGAAGTGACGGCGCGGATCGGCATTCGCGCGTGGGAACGCCAGGTGCTGCAGCGGCTCGCGATCGACCTCGAGTTCGCAACCGATGCCGCGCGCGGCGCAGCGAACGACGACATTGCCGACGCGCTGGATTACGGAACGATCGCGCGCGATGTCGTCGACTTCGTGCATCGCTCCGAGTATCGGTTGATAGAAACGCTGGCCGAGCGCATCGCGCAACATCTGTTCGATGCATTTCCGATCGATCGATTGAAGATCACCGTCCACAAACCGGGCGCCGTTCCCGGCGCGCGCGACACGAGTATCGAAATCGAGCGCGCCCGTTAGGTCGGTTCGCCTTGTGCAATACGAACGAGGTCGACGCGCGCGGCGTCCATAGCCTTACCGAGCTCCAGACCCTCCAGCCCTGAGTTGCGAAACGGTTCCGACGCAACGCTTGCGACGTCCCGCCCGATCGACACCATGGCTGACAGATCCACTGAGGCGCACTCGGCAACGACCGATACCATTCTCGAGAACCAGGTGGGTTGACGCACGACGCCGACTCCCTTCATCGCATCGAGCAAAACAACCGCGTCGACGGTGCGCCATCCGACCAGCGTTCGGCCATGACGAGCCACGTCGATTGCGATCCGGCGGTAGTCGTTCGGCGACTTCAACCGATCCGATAGCGCTTCGATTGCGCCATCGCCCAGTAACCAGCCGAGCGCACCGAAACGGTCGAGCGGATCGGACAATCGGCGCGCACGCTCGTTCGTGAACGCCGACAGTCCGAGCACTGATGCGAGTTCTGCAAACCAGCGCGTCATACCGCCGCAGTTGTTCAATACGTCGAAGAATGTGCCGGGCGATACGGTAGCCAGAACCTTTGCCAGTTCCTGCCAGACCCGCTCCGGCGCCAGTTCGGCGAGCTCGTCGCGGTTGCACATGTCGCGCATCAGCTGTTCGGTCGTTGGATCCACCCGGAAATTGAAGGCACCGAGCTGCGCCGCGAACCGAGCCGCGCGAAACACCCGCAACGGATCCTCCGCAAATGCATCGGATACGTGCCGCAAACGCCGCGCAGCAAGATCCGCGGAACCGCCCCATGGATCAATCAGCGTGCCGTCAGGCGTCTGCGCCATCGCATTGACCGTCAGGTCGCGACGCCTCAGATCGTCCTGCAGCGTGACGTCCGGACCGGCGTGACAAATGAAACCGGTATGTCCCGGACCGACCTTGCGCTCGGTCCGCGCAAGCGCGTACTCGGCGTTGGTTTCGGGATGCAGAAACACCGGGAAGTCGCGACCGACCTGTCGATAACCGAGACGCAGCATTTCCTCGGGCGTGCTGCCGACGACGACCCAGTCGCGCTCGCGAACCGGCAGGCCGAGCAAAGCATCACGGACCGCGCCGCCGACCAGATAGATTTCCACTCAGTGATGCCGCTGGGAGATTGCGCGCTGTGTTACCACGAACGCGCGTGCATGCCAACGAAACGCGACTTCGATCGGAGGCGTGCGGGCGTCTTCGATCGGAGGCGAGCGGCGCGACTTCGAAGAGGG
>JANLUG010000547.1:0-2790 GCA_031363335.1 Gammaproteobacteria bacterium | reverse complement strand
ACGATTTGACCGGCGCCGGCGCGCCGAAGCGGCGCGCACCGATAGGCGGCGCGGCGAATGGAATTCCCAGGAACGCCTGGTGGCGTGCGAACTGTAGCCCCTCGATTCGGCCGTTGGCGATTGCCAGTTGAACGGCGGACTTCTGCATGCTTCTTCCCCCTCCGATTTGATGTCTGATTAGATCAGACCATCGGGCGGGGTCCAAGCGCGGGTGGCGTCAACGCGGTGGAAACGGCTCGCGCCACGCCTCGATATCGTTGAGCTGGTCGTGCCAGCGGCGCACGACGGGGAATTCTTCCAGCGGCATGGCCGCCTGATCGGCGTAGGGCAGGGTTATGGCCACCGAGAAATCGGCGACGGTCAGCGTGTCGCCGACGAGCCATTTGCGGTTCTCGAGGTGCTCGCTCAATACGGCGGCGTACCTGCGGAATTCGCTCTGCGCTTCCGAAACGGCGGCGGCATCAGGTTCGCCGATCCCGAACCGTCGCTTCACGATGTTCTGGAAGTACAGCGTGCCGGCGTGTCGGTACAGGTGCTGCGCGTTCCAGCTGAACCAACGGATGATGTCGATCTGGCGCAGATCGTTCGGCCACAGATCCGAGCCGGCGCGCCGGGCCAGATAACACATCACCGCGTCGGCTTCCCAAACGACGTGCTCGCCGTCGGTCAACGTCGGCACTTTGCCGTTAGGATTGACCGCCAAGTACTCAGGCTTTTGTTGATCGCCCTTCACCAGGTCGAGATAGCTGAACTCGACCGGCGACTTCAGATACCGCGCCACAGCGCAGGCTTTCCGGGACGAGAGAATATCCGAGTAGTACAGCTTCATCGCGGTGTTCAGCCGTAGGTCGGTCGCTGCGGCCAACCGGACGGCGAATCCTCGAATTCCTGCTGACGACCGTACGGAGTGGTGTCGAGCAGGCTGAACGAGTTCGAAATCCCTTCGACGCCGCGCGCGTATGTCGAATAGCTGTGGAACACGCTGTCGTCGATCCGGAAGAACACGCTCAGCCCCTGACTTTCTCCAGGCCCAAAGCGCGTCTCGCCGAGTTGCTGCAGTTCCGCTTTGGTGCGGAAGTTGTGCTCGAAAGGCGCGACGTTCTCGTCGAACGTGACGTGGAAGTTGTAGTTGAAGTCGCTGCCGTTCGATGAATACCACGGTACCGTCCAGCCGCGTTTGGCCTTGTAGCGTTCGAGCTTCGGACTCGGCGCGCGCGAGATTAGCGCGAACTTCGTGTCGCGCGTGTCGAGATACGACAGGTTGCCGATCGCGTTCACGAATCCGGTGCAGCTCGGGCAACCGTCCTCCCATGCCGGATCGAACATGAAGTGATAGACGATCAGCTGGCGGCGGCCGTCGAACAGATCGAGGAGGGTCTGCTCGCCTTGCGGCGAGCCGAATACGTAGGGTTTATCGATGCGCACCATCGGCAAACGGCGGCGCTTGGCGTTCACGACGTCGCGGTGTTGGGTCAATGCCTTCTCTTCGGCGAGCAGTTCCTTGCGCGCCGCGAGCCACTCTTCGTGCGACGCGATCGTCGGGTGGGCGATGTTCTCGGTCACTGCGGTGCTCCTGCGTTCGACTGATATCTATAAGACGATCCATCCTGCGCCAAATCGACAACGGCGCGGGGCTTTGTGCGAGCCAACAATTACCATAACCGCCCTGGATAGGAGAATCGGATGAGCGCAACCGGCGAAGCCGGCTTGGCGATACGCGGACCCGTGCCGCTAAAGCATGTTCTTGCCGTTTTTGTCGGCAACGGGCTCGAGTTCTACGACTTCCTGACGTTTTCGTATTTTGCCGTCTACATCGCGCGGACGTTCTATCCGAGTGATAGCCCGGCCACGGGTTTGTTGGCCACTCTCGCGACCTTTGGTGCGGGGTTTCTCACGCGCCCCATCGGCGCCATCGTGATCGGCGGTATGGGCGACCGCATCGGCCGTAAGCCCGCCATGCTCGTCTCCTTCTCACTGATGGGCGTCGCCATAACAGGGCTCGCACTGACGCCTTCTTACGATGCGATCGGCATCGCAGCACCCGTGCTGGTGGTGCTGTTTCGTTTGTTGCAGGGGTTCGCGCTCGGCGGCGAGGTAGGACCGACGACGGCCTTTATGGCGGAAGCGGCACCGCCGCATCGGCGCGGTCTGTATCTGTCGATGCAATTCGTTACGCAGGATTGCGCTGTGCTGTTAGCCGGGCTGATTGGAACCGCGCTGGCACTGTTGCTGACGGAGCCGCAGTTGCAGGCATGGGGCTGGGGCGCGGCGATGCTGCTCGGTGCGGTAATCGTACCCTTTGGACTGATGCTTCGACGTACGTTGCCCGAGACGCTACACAGAGCCGATGACGCCGCCCTCGCGCCGGACGCCACGACGGGTGCCCTGACATTGCGTGCGAGGGTTCGGCCGTTTCTCGCAATCATCGTGCTCGGCCTGATGATGCTGGCCGCCGGCACAATCGGCAGCTACACCACCGGCTATATGACGACCTACGCGCTGACGACGCTCCAGCTGACGGTTTCGGTTTCGTTCGGCGTCATCATCGTCAACGGCGGCATCGCGATCATCTTCGAGGCGCTCAGCGGCTGGCTTTCGGATCGCTATGGCCGCAAACCCGTGATGATCATTCCCGGCGTGCTGTTGCTCGTGTCGATCCTGCCGTGTTTCTGGATCATCGATCATTTTCGCAATGTGTGGGCGTTTTACGGGGCGGAGGCGGTGATGGTGATGTTGGCCGCGCTGTCTGCGGTGCCGGTCATCGTCACGATCACCGAGTCGCTACCGAAG
>JANLUG010000543.1:0-4208 GCA_031363335.1 Gammaproteobacteria bacterium | reverse complement strand
CCAATGCGGCATACCCCAGCCGGAGTCCGCCAGTTTGGTGCGCCAATCGATGAGGCGGAGTTCGGGATTCCAGTTCGCTTTCAGCCACGCGCGAACTTCGGCGATGACTTCACTCTCGTTCGGTTCGCTCATCGTTACGCCTCCAGCCGTTGCAGCATCAGTTCGCGGTGATGATTCGGGTCGCCGAGCAGCACTTCCGAACTCTTCGCTCGCTTGAACCACAGATGGGTGTCGTTATCCCACGTGAAGCCGATGCCGCCGTGGATCTGAATCGTGTTCGCCGCGGCGCGCATGTAAGCGTCGGACGCGGCGGCTTTGGCCATCGAAGCGAGCCCCGGCGTTTGCGGGTCGCCGTCTGCCGCCGCTTGTGCTGCGTAGTAGGCGGCGGACTTTGCGAGTTCTACATCGAGCAGCATGTCGGCGCATTTGTGCTTGATGGCCTGGAATGAACCGATGGCGCGGCCGAACTGCACGCGAATGTTGGCGTAAGCCACCGCTGAGTCGAGCAACGCCTGCGCGCCGCCGACCATCTCGTTGGCGAGCGCGATCGCGGCATCATCGAGTGTTCGCGCCAACGCGTCCGCACCGTCGCCCGCCTGCCCCAACAGCTCGGCAGGGGCGCGAGAGAAGGCGATCTTCGCCTGCTTGCGCGTTGCATCCATCGTCGCCAATGCGGTGCGTGTCACACCAGCCGCGTTCGGATCGACCACGAAGAACGACAAGCCTGCCGCACCGGTGCTTCCAACATTTCTCGCCACCACGATCAGCTGCTGCGCGCTGCAACCGTCGATGACGTAGCTCTTCACGCCGTCGATCGTCCAACCGTTGCCGGTGCGCGTTGCAACTGCTTGAACGCCGGAGGCATCCCAACGTCCGTTCGGCTCGGTGACGGCCAGCGCAGCGCGCGATTGGCCGCTTGCGATGGCGGGTAACAGATTTGCTTTCTGTTCGTCGTCCGCGGCGTGCAGGATTGCGCCGGCCGCGAGCACGCACGACGAGAAGAACGGCGCGCACAACAACGCGCGGCCTTGCTCTTCCATTGCGATGCCGAGTTCGACCGGACCGAAGCCGGCACCGCCGTAGCGTTCCGGAATGTGGATGCCGGTGAGCGCGAGATCGTCTGCGAGTTGCCGCCACACCGCCGGATCGAATCCGTCGGCGGTATCCATCAACCGGCGCACTTCGGTGGTCGGTGATTTGGCGCTCAGAAAGCGACGCGCGACGGCGCGGAACTGATCCTGCTCATCGGTGAACGCGAACTCCATGCAACCTCCTGTTGATTCGGCTACGCGCGGACGCCGGGCGCCGGTGGCGGGCGCATGAACAACCCCATGAACAGCCCGAACGCGACGCCGATGAGCGTGCCGACCGTGGCCAATGCCATATCCTTCTGCGCGTCCCATTCGTCGCCCTGCGTGCCGACGTAAGCCGTGCCCAGCTCTCCGCCGAACGTCTCAGCCGCACCCCACTCGATCAGTTCGTAGATGTGCGAAGCGGACATCGCGATCAGCAGAGTTACCCACCATGCGGCGCGGTTCGACGCGTAGCCGCTCCGCACCAGCCAATCGTGGCACGGGATAGCCAGGAGCAGGCCGAACGAGAAATGCACCACTCGATCATACTGATTGCGCTGCGAACCGGTGATATCGCTGATCGACTGTCCGAACAGATTTTGGGCCCAGGTGTCGTACGGCACCAACGAATACGTGTAGTGCGCGCCGGTCGTGTGCAGCACGAGAAAGACTAGGGCGAGCATCACCGACGTTTGCGACACCGTGCCCCTGCGCCAGAACGCGACCAGCAGACCCGCGCCGACCAGCGTCATCACGTTTTCCAGCATCCAGTCGGAGCGGCTGATCGGTGCGATGGCCATCACGCACCAGTAGATCGCAAAGGCCGCGATCGAGATCCTGAAGACGGTCATGAAGTGCCTCACTCGGATATTGGGTGCGCCAGCATGGTCGCGTCAGACCTTGAGAGTCCTGTTGGCGCCGGTTGAATCTGCTGAGGAATCCTTATGCCTGTGAAGTGAGGTGTCTGCAACGGCGAATGCGCTACCATCGCAGCCCAATGGTCACGCCGCGCCGCAGCCTCAATCGACGAAGCGATCCTCGCCCATACCGTTGGGCCGAGTACGAAGACGACGCGCTATTGCAGCTACGCCTGTGCGACTTGCGGGTGCGCGTAGCCGACAGCCTCGTGCAACCCGAGATACTGGGGCTCTACGACGAGCTTGGGCGGCGCGGCATCGATTTCAAACCGCACGTCTGGCTTTCGGAAGAGTGGTTCTCACCGGACGGCGTGCCCGGCATCGCCATTCCTTTCTTCGTCGCGCATCCGCGGCTGCGGCAACTCGAACGCAAGATGATGGGCGACGTCGACGGCGGTAACAGCCTGTGGCGGCTGCGGTTGCTGCGCCATGAAGCGGGGCATGCGCTCGACACCGCGTACGGTCTGCGTCGACGCGCCGATTGGCGGCGAATCTTCGGCCCGGCGTCGGCGCGCTATCCCGGCACCTACATGCCCCAACCGAGCAGCCGCCGACACGTGCTGCATCTGGGGCACTGGTACGCGCAGAGCCATCCCACCGAAGACTTCGCAGAGACATTCGCGGTGTGGTTGCAACCCAAAGCGCGCTGGCGGCGCGACTACGCCGAGTGGCCGGGGGCCATCGAGAAACTCGAGTTCGTGAACAGGCTGATCGACGAGATTGCCGGGACGCGCCCACGCGTTCGCGATCGCGGCACGATTGAACCGTTGTCGGAAAACGACAAGACGCTCGGCGAGCACTACCGGCGCAAGCGGGCGCGCTATGACCGCATTGAACGCCGCTACGACGCGTGGCTCGCGCGCGACTTTGCGACCCGCCCGGCGCGACCGCGTGCGGTTCAAGCAAGTCGGTTCATCCGCGAGATCCAACCGCAACTGCGGCGATTGCTCGTGCGGCGCGCGCGGCTGCATCCCTATCTCGTCGACCACGCGATTGCGACGATCTCGCGCCGAGTCGAACAGCTCGACCTCGTGTTGCGCGATTCGCGCCGCGACAGCAAGCGGCGCGTAGTGCGACTTCACGAGCGTGTAGTGCTCGATGTATTACGCCGGAACCAGGAGAAATTCACGTTATGAGGCGCTACCGGATCCTGCTCATCACGCATGCATCGCTCGTGCCGACGGATCTCGCAACTCTTGCAGACAAGGAAGAGTCGGTTACGGAGTACCACGTTTACTCGACGCTGTTGAGCCTCGGCCATCACGTTCGCGTGATGGGTGTCGGCGACCAGTTGACGGACCTGCGCGACACGATCCGGGACTGGAAGCCGCACGTCGTATTCAACCTGATGGAGCAGTTCGCCGGGATCGTCTCTTACGACTACTACGTCGTTGCGTTTCTGGAACTGATGCGCCAGCGCTATACCGGTTGCGGCCCGCGCGGCCTGATGCTGTCACGCGACAAGGTGCTGGCGAAGCAGGTGCTCGCATGGCATCGCATACCTACGCCTGCGTTCCATTCGCTGCCGTTCGGCAAGCGGTTTCGCGCGCCCCGAAAGCTGCGTTTTCCGCTGTTCGTCAAATCCGCCACGGACGATGCGTCGCTCGGCATCGCGCAAGCGTCGCTGGTCGATGATGTGCAGAGCCTGCGCGAGCGCGTCGAGTTCATACACGACCAGGTACAGAGCGACGCGATCGTGGAGGAGTACATCGACGGCCGCGAGTTCTACGTCGGTGTAATGGGCAACTCGCAGCTGACGACATTCCCCGCCTGGGAGATGAACTTCGGCACGCTGTCGAAGGTGCATGCCGGCATCGCCACCCGCAAGGTGAAATGGGACCGGAAATACCAGGAAAAACACGGTATCACGACCGGACCCGCACCTGATCTGAGCCAGGCACAGACGGATCAACTGAGTCGCCTCGCGAAACGAATCTTTCGTGCGTTGCACATGAACGGCTTCGCGCGGATGGACTTCCGGATGCGCGAAGACGGCAGCGTATTTCTACTCGAGGCGAACGCGAACCCGAACCTGACGCGCGATGAAGATCTCGCCGAGTCTGCAAAGGCGGTGGGCGTGAAGTACGAAGCGCTGTTGACGCGGATCGTCAATCTCGGATTGTCGTACATGCCCGAGTGGCGGATGTTCGAACCGTAGGTTCGCCCCTTTATGACCTCAAACGAAGATCTGACCTCGCTTGCTGACGAAATCACGACG
>JANLUG010000505.1:0-2222 GCA_031363335.1 Gammaproteobacteria bacterium | reverse complement strand
CATGCGCCAGACCGGGTCCGCCACGCGGCGTGCCGCTTCGATGAGACCATCGGCGAGTGCGTCGTCGTTGCAGAACAGCGCCGGCACGTCGGTGCCGAGCGCGGTACGCGCGGCGCCCGTCAGCGTGGCGAAATCGATGATCAATCCCGGGTCGGTTTCGCACGCGAGTGCGATGGCATCGCACAACACCAGTCGCCCCTCAGCGTCGGTGTTGTCGATCTCGATGGTGGTGCCTTTGCGCGAACGCACGATGTCGCCGGGGCGGAACGCATTGCCTGCGATCGCATTCTCCACGGCAGGCACGATGACGCGCAGCCGCACAGCGAGTTTCTGCGACATCACCAGACGCGCGATGCCGAGTACGTGGGCGGCGCCGCCCATGTCTTTCTTCATGAAGCGCATGCCGGCCGACGGCTTGATGTCGAGACCGCCCGAATCGAAGCAGACGCCTTTGCCGATGAGCGTGACGCGCGGATCGCTGTCTTTACCCCAATGCAGATCGATCAACCTCGGCGCATTGGTGCTGGCGCGGCCGACGGCGTGAATCGTCGGGAAGTTGGCCGTGAGCAGATCATCGCCGACCGTCACCTTGCAGTTCGCCCCGAATTCCTTCGCGAGTGTTGCAGCGGCTTCGGCGAGTTGTTCCGGCAGCATGTCGGAGGCGGGTGCATTGATCAGGTCTCTGACGAGGGCGACCGCGTCGAGTTGGTCGCGTAGCAGCGCGGCGTCGCACGCCTTCGGCACGACCAATCGCGCGGGGGCGCGGTCGGCAGTTTTGTAGCGTGTGTAGCGATACGCGCCGAGACCCCAGCCGAGCACGCTCAGATCGGCCGACGCTTCCGGCAGCGAGATTGCTCGATAGTTGCCGGGCGGCAAACGAAACGGAAGATCGCCCATGGCATAGAGCGCATCGTTGCCGACCACTGCGAGCACGGAGGCACCCGATGGATCCGCGGGCATCCACGCAACGGTTCCGGCGTCGCCGCGATGATTCGTGGCGGTGAGCCACTCGCGGATGCGCGCCGGTTGTTCGGCAAGCCAGGCTGCGTGGTCGGCGGCACGAACGACGTGCAGCGGTGTGGCGTTGGGTACGTCGTCGAAACACAACGCGGTATCAGCGTAAGTCGGCATCGTTAGAGCGTCTTGATCGGGATGGTTGAATGAGTCTTCGGCATGAGCCCGAGATTGTTCTTCTCGAGAATCCGGTCGGCGCGATAACTCGATCGCACCAACGGGCCTGATGCAACTTCCAGGAAGCCGCGCTCGAGTCCCCGTTCTCGATACCGCGCGAATTCGTCGGGATGCACCCAGCGCTCCACCGGCAGGTGATTCAGTGTCGGCCGCAGGTACTGACCGAGCGTCAGGATATCGACGTCGCGCGCGCGCAGGTCGTCCATCGTCGTGAGGATCTCAGCGTCGGTCTCGCCGAGGCCGAGCATCAGGCTCGTCTTCGTCAGCACAGCGGCGCGATGGTTTTTAGCATGCTGCAACACACCGAGCGTCTGCGCGGAGCCGGCCCGCGGATCGCGTACCGGATGCGTCAAACGCTCGACAGTCTCGACGTTCTGCGCGAACACCTGCAGGCCGGAGTCGACCACCACCTCGACCGCCGCAGTGTCGCCGTTGAAATCCGGCGTGAGTGCTTCGATTGCGGTAGTCGGATTCACCGCCTTGATCGCGCGGACACACGCGGCGTAGTGCGCCGCGCCGCCGTCGGGCAAATCGTCGCGGTCGACCGATGTCAGCACGATGTAGCGCAACGCCATGAGCCGTACCGCCTCGGCCGCATTCGCCGGTTCGTCCGGATCGAGCCAGCCGTTCGGGTTGCCGGTATCCACGGCGCAAAAGCGGCACGCGCGCGTGCACACCGACCCCATCAACATGATCGTTGCGGTGCCGTTGTCCCAGCACTCGCCGATATTCGGACAATGCGACTCTTCGCACACCGTGCTCAGGCGGTGTTCACGCACGGTTCGCCGCACGCTGTCGTAGTTCTTGCCGCTGCCGATCCGCGCGCGCAACCACGGCGGCTTGCGCTCACTGACACGCGTCGCGTCAGGGTCGCGTTTGATGCCGTTCTTGATGGCGTTGAAGCCGAGCGGCGTCCGAAATTTCTCGCCGCTCTTGGGTTGGTCGCTCATATCCGCATTCTAGCCCGTTCAGTGCGGCTTTCGATCGAAGCCGCCGAGCGTGACCTCGGATGGTCGAGCGGTTCGACTTCG
>JANLUG010000468.1:0-2082 GCA_031363335.1 Gammaproteobacteria bacterium | reverse complement strand
TTTGCGTATGGTCGCGAGCCCGCCCAAGCCGAGGCGTTGCTGCGTATAGCGGCCGACATCGGTTACGCCGGCGTCGAAATGCTGCCGGAACCGTTATGGGGCGCGGCGGAGGCAGTAGGGCTTGCAGTGGTGACGCTGACCGGTCACGACCTCGACGTCGGCTTCAACGATCCGGCGAACCATCCCGCCGTTTCGCGAGCCGTATCGGACATGATCGATAACGCCGCGCGTGCAAAGGCGCCGTTCGTGATCGTCTTCTCGGGCAGGCGCGGTGCGGCGGACGATGCGTTAGCGATCGAGCACTGCGTCGTAGGGCTCGCGCCGCTCGCGGAGTACGCACAAACGCAACAGGTCACGCTGCTGCTCGAAACGCTCAACAGCCGGGTCGACCACCCGGGCGCGCAATGCGACCGCAGCGCTTGGGGCATCGATGTCGTGCGCCGCGTCGATTCGCCCGCGCTGCGGCTGCTGTACGACTGCTATCACATGCAGATCATGGAAGGCGATCTGATGCGCACGCTGAAGGCGAATCTCGAGTGGATCGGGCACATTCACACCGGCGGCGTACCGGGCCGGCGCAATCTCGACGATCGCCAGGAAGTGAACTGGCGCGCGATTGCCGAACTGTTGCGGCGCCAGCACTACGCCGGCTGGGTCGGCCACGAGTTCATTCCGCGCGGCGATCCGCGTGTAGCGCTTCAGCAGGCTTACGACATTTTCAACGACATTGATTCAGAAGGAGACTCTCATGCCCAACGTTCCCACTAAGCTGCCCCGCTATCGAGACCTGCCCGCCGTGCCCGGCAACCCGCCGAAGACTGCGTGGGGCATGTTCGGTGCCAACGACAACGTCGGCATGTTCAACCTGCAGACGCCGGAGATCGTCGTGGCCTCCGCCAAGCTCGTTCGCAAAGGCGCGGTATTCGCGATGAACTGGGAGCAGGAGAAACCGAATCCGCCATTGTTCGGCCGCGGCAAGTTCCGCCACACGGTGTTCCGCGAGATTCCGGTCGGTCATCACGGCGACGATTGTCTCGACAACTTCTTCACGCAGGCGTCGAGCCAGTGGGACGGACTCACACATGTCGGCGACTACGAACACGGTTTCTGGGGCGGCGTGCGCAACGAGGATCTGCGCGAGAGCCACGACAAATCCCGACTCGGCATCGATCACTGGGCGCGCCGCGGCATTGCCGGGCGCGCGGTCGTACTCGACGTGGCCGGCTACCGCGCGGCGTTGGGTCGACCGCTGGATTGCGGCGCGAGCGATGTGGTCACTATCGCCGACCTCGAAGGCACGATTCGCGCGCAGAAGGTAGAACTGAAGCCGGGTGATGTGTGGATCATCCACCTTGGCTGGATCGCCTGGTACGAACAGCAGTCGCCGCAGATGAAGCAGCAGATGTCGATCACGGCGATGCTGAAAACGCGGGGCCTCGAATGCAGCGAAGCGATGGCGGAGTGGATTTTCGATCGCCATCCGGCCGCGCTGTGTTCCGACAACCCGGCGCTCGAATCGTGGCCGCCGCCGAACTTCATGGATCCGCAGGGATTTCTGCACCACTGGATCATCGGCCGTTTCGGCATGGCGATCGGCGAGATGTTCCAGACCACGCCGCTCGCGGCGGATTGCGCGAGCGACGGCGTTTACGAGGGCCTTTTCGTGTCGGCGCCCCTCAACATCGCCGGTGGCACCGGCAGCCCGCCGAACGCGCTGGTGATCAAGTAAGGTCGATCGTTACGGAGTTGCCTTTGCCGGTGTCGCAGCCGGCGAAGGCGCGTTCGCGCGCAGCGAGTCGAGGCCGGCGCGAAGCGTCTCGGCCCATTCCGTCAGCATCTTGCGTGCTTCGGTTTTGTTGGTGGCCGAGTTCTGCCAGGTCATGCGTCCGTAGTCGTTCGCCTGTTTGCGGTCCACTGTGCGCGCGAGGATTTCATTCGTACTCGAATCGTACACTTCCAGATAAAGCGTCATGGCGCCCGCCGAGGTGGCGAAGGTCCGCGACCGGCCGGACTCGGCGGCTTTGGGCGCAGCGATGTTCAGGTCGATGATTGCCGGCCGAAGCACGAGGACGTCTTCACCCG
>JANLUG010000453.1:0-1237 GCA_031363335.1 Gammaproteobacteria bacterium | reverse complement strand
GTTGGCGAAAACGCAGGCGCAAGTGTCGAGCGGGCAGCGCTTCTCGACTCCGGCTGACGATCCTGTTGCGGCGTCGCAGGTCGTGCAGATCAACCAGGAACTGGCGTTGCGCGATCAGTACCAGAAAAACATTCAGCAGGTGTCGAGCCAGCTCGCGCTCGAAGACTCGGTGCTCGGCCAGGCGACCGATGTGCTGCAGCGCGTCCGCGAGCTGACGATCCAGTCAGGCGACGGCGCATTGACGCAGCAGGACCGCGCCTCCATCGCGACGGAAATCACGACGCGCACCGACGAGCTGATGTCGTTGATGAATTCGCGTACGGCGGGCGGCGAATACCTGTTCGCCGGTTCGCGCGGGCAGACGCAGCCGTTCCAGCGCAACAGCGCGGGCGTTGTGGAATTCAAGGGCGACGAAAAGCAGCGGCGCGTTCAGGTCACCGCGAGCAGTTCGCTTGCGATCAACGATTCCGGACGCGGCGTGTTCACCGACGTGCCGAGCGTCGCCACGACATTTTCGATTCAGGGCGCGCCGGACAACAGCTCACAGGGCGTGATCGGGCAGGGCAAGGTCGTCGATCAGAGCGCGATCGATGCGTTGCATCCCGACGGCGTGATCCTGGAGTTCAATGCACTGAACTCGGATGGATTACCGAATTTCACGGTGCGTCGCACCAGCGACAATCGCGTGGTCGACGGTCTGCAGAACGTCGTGTATCACGCGGGCGATGCGGTAACCGCACAAGGCATGCAGATCAGCCTGTATGGCAACGCGGCGCCGGGCGACAAATTGATCGTCAGGACCGGGCAGACGCAGAGCGTCGTGAATACCGCCGAACACCTCGCGGACGGACTCGCCACTCTCGGGCAGAGCGCTGCCGATCAGGCGGACCTGAAGACGCTGATCGATCAAACGCTGGGCAATATCGACAACGCGATGGATTCGATTCTGCGTGTGCGCGCCGAAGTGGGCGCGCGCATGAACACCGCCGAATCGGCGGCGAGCCTGCATCAGGATGTGGCGGTCGTATCGAAAGGCCTGCTGTCGAAATTGCAGGACATCGACTACACGCAAGCGATCAGCCAACTCGACATGGAATCGTTCGTGTTGCAGGCGGCCCAACAAAGCTACGCGCGCATCAGCGGACTATCGCTGTTCAAATTCCTTTGAGATGGCTGGATCTCTCACGAATTCGATGAGGGGCGCCCTGCGCGACTTCGATCGAAGGCGAGCGACGGC
>JANLUG010000451.1:0-6826 GCA_031363335.1 Gammaproteobacteria bacterium | reverse complement strand
ACCGTGTCCATCGCAGCGGACATCAACGGAATGTTCAACGTGATTGTTCGGGTCAGGCGGGTCTTCAGATCGACTTCGGAGGGCAAGACGTGGGACAGGGCAGGCAGCAGCAAAACGTCGTCAAAGGTCAGCGCGTCGTTTGCAATCCGCAACATGGGCGAGGCCTCCTGTGCGAAATAAACGCGCGATCCTACTCGTGGATCAATGACCTGTAAACGACTTCCGCGCAACTTCGCGACCAATGCGTCGCACCTTGAGTAGAATGCCGCGATGTTTCAACGCGACGACGACAAGCTCGTATTCACCGTAAGCGAACTCGCGGGTGCTGCTCGCTTCACGCTCGAAGAGCGTTTCCCGATGGTGTGGGTGGAAGGTGAGTTGTCGAACCTGCGCGCGCCCGGCTCCGGACATTGGTACTTCACGCTGAAGGACGACGCGGCGCAATTGCGTTGCGCGATGTTCGCGAACCGCAATCGATCGGTCCGCTTCAAACCACGCGACGGCATGCAGGTCATTCTGCGCGGCCGCGTCAGCCTCTATGAGGCGCGCGGCGATTTTCAGCTGCTCGCCGATCACCTCGAACTGTCAGGTGAAGGCGCATTGCGAGCCGCGTTCGACGCGCTCAAGCGCAAACTCAGCGACGAAGGACTATTTGCCGAAACGCGCAAGCGCGAGTTGCCGGAATTTCCGACACATCTCGCCGTCATCAGCTCGCGTTCCGGCGCAGCGCTGCGCGACGTGCTGTCGGTGTTGCGGCGTCGCTTTCCCACCATGCGCGTCACGCTGCTGCCGGTGTCGGTACAGGGCAAAGACGCAGAACCGCAGATCCTCGAGGCGCTCGACCGATTGGCCGATTGGCCGGCATCGCTCGGCGCGGAACCCGACGTCGTGCTGCTGACCCGAGGCGGCGGTTCGCTCGAGGACCTGTGGGCGTTCAATCTCGAAAGCGTGGCACGGGCCGTCGCCGAATGTCCGATACCGATCGTCTCCGCCATCGGCCACGAAACCGACTTCACCATCTGCGACTTCGTCGCGGATGTGCGCGCCCCGACTCCTTCGGCCGGCGCGGAACTGATCGCGCCGGACATTCTCGATTGGCAGCGCCGCGCCGCGCGACTGACATTGTCGTTGCGCTCGCACTGGCGCCACACGCTCGCGCACCGACGGCAAGGTTTGTATCTGGTTGCGCGGCGGCTCACACACCCGGGGCGCGCGCTGCAACAGCGCATGCAGCGGCTCGACGACGTCGAACGACAGTTGATCGCGGCAACTAAGGCGCGCATCGACCGCGCACGCAATGTAGCCATGTTGCTGCAAACGCGCCTGCGCCAGTTTCATCCGCAACGGGAAATTGCGCTGATGCGCGCGACGCTGCGGCGCATGGAACAGTCGCTCGCGCGCGGCATAAAAGCCCGCATCGAAGCGGCGCGCCTTGGATCGGCCGCGGTTAGTCGCGCCCTGCACGCAGTCAGCCCGCTCGAGACGCTAGGACGCGGCTACGCAATCGTCACGACACCCGCCCCTGCGTTGCAACGTTGGGGAACGCCGATCACGTCGATTGCCGATACCAAACCCGGCGCAACCATCGTTACTCATCTCGAAGATGGATCGCTGCGTAGCGTCGTGCAGGACATCGAGCCGAATGTCCGCTGAAACCTCACTCCGCCGTATCGCAGCTCTGCTCATACTGTGCGCGGCTCCGGCACATGCGGCGGTGCGCGGCGGCGTCGAGACCGTCGCGCTGCCCGACGGCACTACGAGCGCAACCTACGAAGGCCGCCGGGTGCTGGTCGTCCAACAGCCCAAGCCGACTGCAATCGTCGGAATCGCGCTCGATGCAACAATCGGGCAACACACGCTGATCGTCGGTTCCGATACGCCTATCGAGATTACGTTCAAGGTCACGGACAAAGCTTATCCGGTGCAGCGTTTGACGCTCGCCGACGACAAGATGGTGAATCCGCCGCCCGACGAGCTCGCGCGCATCGAACGCGAGACGCGGCTGATGAGCGAGCAATACGA
The DNA here is from genome assembly GCA_031363335.1 of Gammaproteobacteria bacterium. Taxonomy (GTDB): domain Bacteria; phylum Pseudomonadota; class Gammaproteobacteria; order Pseudomonadales; family Azotimanducaceae; genus DATJGR01. Next base: position 4,804 of record JANLUG010000451.1, on the reverse strand, counting down.
TCGCTTCACGCCGCTCGACGCGTCGCCGTTTCCGATGCAGCTGCCCGCCGTCGGGCCGGTGAGTTCGAATTTTGGTCTGCGCCGCATTCTGAACGGGCAGCCGCGTAATCCACATGCCGGGCTCGATATCGCCGCGCCGACCGGCGCACCGGTTATGGCACCGGCCGCAGGAACGATTTCGCTGACGGGACCTCTGTATTTCAACGGCAATACGATCTTCATCGACCACGGCGCCGGGCTGATATCGATGGTTTGTCATCTGTCTGCAATCGAAGTCCACGAAGGCGATGTAGTGCATAAAGGTCAGCGGATCGGCCGGGTCGGCGCGACGGGTCGCGCGACGGGTCCGCACCTCCACTGGTCCGTTAGCTTGAATGGTGCTCGGGTGAACCCTTCGGCGGTGCTGGCGCTGTATCGCGCGAAACCGAAGCCGGGCAAGCCTGCTCAGTAGCCCGCCCGCCTCATTTCTTCACGTGGCGCATCAGCCGTTTGCGGCTTGCCTGCTGGCGCGGCGTCAGTTCATTGCGGCGTCCGGCATAAGGATTTACGCCGGTTTTGTAGACAATCCGCACCGGCATACCGACCAGATTCAACGCGCTGCGAAATCGATTCTCGAGATAGCGTGTATAACTTTCGGGAACCGCATGCGTCTGATTGCCGTGCACGACGATCGTCGGCGGGTGGCCGCTCGCCTTGTGCGCAAAGCGCAGTTTGATGCGACGACCTTTGCTGCTCGGCGGCGCATGCTGCTCTACTGCTTCGGTCAAAATGCGTGCGAGAAACGCGGTGGACACTTCGAACCGCCCCGCTTCGTAGACGCGTTTGACGTCTTCGAGTAATCCGCGCACGCCGGTGCCGTGCAGCGCCGAGATGCGATGAATCGGCGCCCACGGCGCGAATTCGAGACGTCGGTCGAGTTCTGTCTTCACGCTATCGCGCTGGTCGCTCGTCAATCCGTCCCACTTGTTCACCGCGATCAGCAGTCCGGCACCGCGGTCAATCGCATAGCCGAACAGATGCAGATCCTGCTCCACGAGCTGCTCACTCGCATCGATCACCACCACTGCGACATCGGCGGAGTCGATCGCCGCGAGCGCCTTCACGACAGAGAATTTCTCGACGACGTCTTCGACTTTGCCTTTCCGCCGCACACCGGCCGTGTCGATCAACGTGAAACGGCCGACGTCATGGTCGAACGGAATCTCGATGGCGTCGCGTGTGGTGCCGGGCGCATCGAATACGACTTGCCGTTCCTCGCCAAGCCAACGATTCACCAGCGTCGACTTGCCGACGTTCGGCCGGCCGATCACCGCGACGCGCATGCGCGCCGGACCCTCCGCTTCGGGCAAGGGTTCTTCGGATACCGGTGGCAGCGCCGCAAGCAACGCTTCCTGCAGCGAACCCATGCCGCGACCGTGCGCGGCGGAGACCTGCACTTGCGCGGCGAAGCCGAGCCGTGAGAATTCTGCGTCGGCGATATCCGATGCGGCGCCGTCGATCTTGTTCATCACCAATACGACCCGGCGATTGCTCTTGCGCAATTGATCCGCGATGTCGATGTCGGTCGGCGTCAGGCCCGCGCGCGCATCGACCACGAACAACACGAGGTCCGCTTCGTCGATTGCAACCGCCGCCTGCTGCGCCATCAGTCCGCCGACCGCGGTGACGTCGAACAGGCCGCCGGTATCGATCAGCGTGCAGGACCTGTCGCCGAATTCAGCCACGCCGTAACGTCGATCGCGCGTCAGTCCGGGCGCATCGGCAACGAGTGCATCGCGCCGTCGCGTCAGCCGATTGAACAGCGTCGACTTGCCTACGTTTGGCCGACCCACGAGCGCGATCACACTCCGCATGATTTGCTGCCGGTTGGTCCGCTAGCCCTTCACGGGCTTGATTCGAAACGCGATGAGATTGCCGCCGTTGCCGACGCAATACACGATGTCGTCGGCGACGACGGGTTGCGAGCGGATGCCGTCGCCGTCGACTTTGCGACGGCCGAGCAAGCGGCCGTCGCTCTGCGACAGCACGTGGATGAAGCCGTCTTCGTCTCCGACGACCAGATATGGGCCGACCGCCGCCGCGCCCGACAAGCCGCGCCTGAACAGCGCGCGTTGTTCCCACGCCACGGTCGATGTCCGCTGATCGATCGCGGTGATCACGCTCTTGTCGTCAACGACGTAAACATTGCCCGTGCCTTGAGCGAGGTCGACATACGTCGACGCGTCGCGTTCCCACAGCACCGTGCCGTCGGCCGGGCGGATTGCCGAGAGCCGACCTTGAAAGCTCGCCGCATACACCGCATTCGCGGTGATCACCGGCGTGCCGTCGACATCGACGATCCGATCGAGCTCCGAGCGACCCTGCGGCAACATCACGCGTTGATCCCAGAGCGGTTCGCCGGTGGCAGCGCGAAACGCGGTGACTTTACCGTTCGCAAATCCCGCCACGACGACGCCCGAAGAAAATGCCGGCGAACCCGTGCCGCGCAACGTCAGCACAGGCACCGGCGTATCGAATGTCCAGCGCCGCGCACCGTCTTTTGCTTCGAGCGCGACGAGACGACCGTCGGACGTCTGAACGAATACGAGGCCGTCGCCGGTCGCCGGTGTCGACAACACTTCGCTCGACACGCGTACGCGCCACTTTTCCGATCCGTCAGCGGCCGAGAGCGCGATCACTTCGGCGTGCGTCGTGCCGAGCACGACGAGACCCTCACCGGCACCCACCCCACCCGTGACGAAACTCGTATCGCGCCTGTCGAAGGGATTCAGAAACGAGAAAAACCCCTTCTCATCCTTTCCGATGCGGGCATCCCAGAGCTTTTTGCCCTTGAACCGCTCGCGCGCTTCCACGTAGCCGAACCCGTCCGCCGCGAATGCTCGATCGGCGAGCACACCGGGCGGCATGCGGACGTATTGTTTGCCGAGCCCATTACCGATCGAACCGCCCCAGAGTCGGTCGATGTCCACTTCAGCCTTATAGCTGGTGAGTTCGGCAGGCGCGTCGGGATCGGACTTGTCGCCGACCCACGGCAGCCACGAGAACCAGCTACAGCCGGTGCTGAGTAGCGCGATGCAGACGAGACCGCAGAGGTTACGGTGCAGGCGCATTGGGCGTCGTGGCAGTGGGCTGCATAGCGTCGGGTAGCGTTGCATCAGGTTGCCCGGCAGTGGGTTTGGCGAGATCGATGATCTTCATTTCGAGCACGGGCTGCGGTTCGTTCTTGTCGGCGGCGGCGGCCGCGGCCTGATATGCCTCGCGCGCCTCATCGGGTTTGTTCTGTCCGAGCAGAATGTCGCCCTTCAGTTCGGCAACGTAGGCGCGAAAGCCGGCGCCGCTGATCTTGCGCAACGTCTCGAGCGCTGCGTCTGCGTTACCGGCCTGGACTTGCAGTCGCGCGAGACGCAACCGCGCTATGTCGCGCAGTCGATCGTCCTTCGCGTCGCTCACTGCCGTTTCGAGATACTCGGTGGCCTTCGTGAAGTTGGCGGCGTCCGCGGCATCGTGCGCACGATAGAACAGCGTGAAAATGCGATATCCCGTGCTGTGGAAATCGTTGTCGAGCGTCGCCAGTATCGTTGCGACCTCTTCGGGCTTGGCGGCGCGCTGGCGTGCTTCGAGATAGCGTTGATACGTCGCCGATGCTGCTTCGTCGCGCGTCTGAGCGTAGTCGTTATACCAGCGCCAACCGATGACGCCACCGATGACCAGCACCAGCATTACGATCAGCGAAGTACCGTTGCCCTCCCACCATCGGCGCAGCACCAGCACCCGATCATCGTCATTCATGTATTCCGACACGCTTTAACTCCCTTCGTCGCGGAAGGCTGCCAGCCGCTCGATCAGCGCAGCCGGTGACAGCCGCTCCTGAGGCGCATCGGCGCGCAACCATTTCAAGGTGATCTCGTTGTTCGCTACTTCGTCTTCGCCGACGATCAGAGCCCAGGCCGCTCCGCTCACATCCGCGCGCTTCATCTGATTCTTGAGCTTTCCGCCACCCGCGTTCGTTCGCAGCCGCATCTGCGGCAACGCATCGCGCAGGCGTTGGCAGACCGCCATCGCCCACGTCGTGTGCGCGTCGTCCAATATCACGCAGTATCCGTCGATGGGCTCTGCACGTACCTGTTGCGCCAACGCTTCGTGCAACAGCACCAATCGATCCACACCGATGGCGAAACCGGCACCGGGCGTGGGTCGACCGCCGAGCTGTTCGACGAGGCCGTCGTAGCGGCCGCCGGCGCACACCGTGCCCTGCGAGCCAAGTGCATCGGTCACCCATTCGAACACGGTATGGGTGTAGTAATCGAGGCCGCGCACCAGCCGCGGATTGATGACGTAGCCGATCTGCAGCGCGTCGAGCAGACGCCGCAATCCGTCGAAGTGCGCTTTCGATTCCGCGTCGAGGTGATCGGCCAACGACGGCGCGCCCTCGAGCAGCGCCTGCGTTTTCGCATCCTTGCTGTCGAGGATTCGCAGCGGATTCCGCTCGAGGCGGCGCTGGCTGTCGGGATCGAGTTTGTCGCGCAGCGGCGTCAGATAAGCGACGAGTGCGTCGCGATACGAACGCCGTGAACTCGCCGAACCCAGCGTATTCAGTTCGAGACGCAACTCGCGCGAAACACCGAGCGCCTGAAACAGCGCGGCGGACATGTGGATGGAACTGACCGAACAACAGATCGCCGACCGCGTGGTCGCCGACATCCGCGCCTGCTTCCCCGATTCACGCAAAGCGACATTCGAAATGGCCCGTGCGGTCAAGGAAAAACTGGCGACGTTCGCGCCGGTTCCGGGCGTTGAGAAACTG
>JANLUG010000383.1:0-3455 GCA_031363335.1 Gammaproteobacteria bacterium | reverse complement strand
CGCGAATGAACAGGCCGTCGAATTCCGCGACGCGGCCGACATCGTCTTTCGTGATGAATTCGACGCCGAAGCCGAGACCTTCAGCGGCATCTTCGAATCGTTCGAGCGCTTTTTTGTCCGACGGCGGTTCGGCTTCCGCGGGATCGTGCAGGATCGCCAGGTCGTAACGCGATTGCGGGCGGCGTCGCACGCGGCGGCGCTTGCCGGAGAAATAGTCGCCGGCGGCGGCGAGCAGGAACTCGTGATCCGCTTCCTGTACCTCACTCGCGCCGATCGCGCGAATCGACTTCAATTGCCATTCGTTGTCGCGCAGCGCGAACTCCGCGCGCAACAGTGGTGTCTCGAAGATGCCGAACAGATTCCACGCGAGCGTGTCGTATGCGGTGTCGGCGCTGCGGCCGAAATAGATGTTCATCGAAAACTCGGCCACGGTGAGTGGCCTCAGCGTGCGCTGCATCAGTTCTTCGAGATCCTCGGACAGCAGCCGTGCGACACCCGGGGAACGCAGATCCTGAATCGTCGATAGGCTCGGCAGCGGATGCTGGCCGCGCGCCGCGGCGAGCAGCGACACGTAGTAGCCGGCGCTCTGATATTTGTAGGACCGACACAGGTTGAACACCTTCGCCGAGCGGTCTTCGAAATACTGCGCGTCGGTGAGATAGCTGCGCGCGGGCACGACGGTGACGCCGGGAATTTCCAGCGGCCAGTCCTTCGGATTATTGACGACGAACAGAAGGTTCAAGTGCCGTCGACTCCATTGCGCGGGGTGATCATCAGAATGTTGGCATCGAAGGTCAGGTTGCCCAGAAGCACTGATGAGATCAATCGATTGATGTTCACCCAGTAGTGCACCTCGGTCGAGACAGGATTGGCGAGATACGGATCGCTGACGCGCACCAGCCGATCCTGACGGTGATAACCCGACAGTACGACGAAATGACCCGCGGGTTCGCCGCGCAGATCATCCGGTTTGTCGTTTGGGCCGAACTCGCGCCGCATCCGGTATAGATAGGTGGAGCTGAGACCGGCCAGCAGCGGCACACCACGCCGCAGGATGCCGCGAAGAAACGGCGCGGTCAGATCTCTGAAACGGATCGAGCCGCCGAGTTCGATGAACTCGCGGCAGGCGAGCGACACGACGCGGACGCGTTTGTCGGTTTTCAATTCGGCCTGCTGCGTCAGCAGATCCATCATCGGCGGCGCACCGGGTGCGAACCAGCTCGGATCGAATACCATGAGGTCCCACGTGTACAACGTCGCCGTATAGCCGCGCTTCAGCGCGTGGCAGCCGAGGAACGGCGCGTACGTTCCGCCGTTGTCGATCGTCTGCGATTCAGCGATCACCTGATCGAGCGGAATCGCATCTTCGTAATAGTCGTATACGGCTTGCAGACAGGTCGGGCCGCACGTCGTTTCGTTCGGCTGGCGCCGCATCGTCACGTCGAGTTCGATATCGAGCGGCAGCCGCGGCATCAGCGCAGGAACATTTGGTACGCAGAGTTGTCCGTTTCCTCGGAATAACGGTAGCCGATGCGGTCGAGAAAGCGAGCGAGCTCGCGGCGCGCAGTGGGTGGCGCTTCGAAGCCGATCAGCACGCGACCCCACGCGGCGCCGTGATTGCGGTAATGGAACATCGTGATGTTCCATTTCTCGCCGAGTTCGAGCAGGAATTTCAGCAGCGCGCCGGGCCGCTCCGGAAACTCGAAGCGGTAGAGGATCTCCGACTTACCGCTGGTCATGCGGCCACCGACCATGTGCCGCACGTGCATCTTCGCGAGTTCGTTGTCGGTCATGTCTTCGACCGGATAGCCGGCCTGCTGCAGACTCGCAATCAGCTCGCCGCGATCGCCGTTCGGCACGATCTGCACACCTACATACACACGCGCTTGCTGCGCGTCGGCGTACCGATAGTTGAACTCGGTGACGGCGCGTTTGCCGAGCGTGCGGCAGAACGTGCGGAAGCTGCCGGGCTGCTCCGGAATCGTCACGCCGAGAATCGCTTCGCGTTTCTCGCCCAACTCCGAGCGTTCGGAGATGTGGCGCAGCCGATCGAAGTTGACGTTCGCACCGCTGACGATCGCGACAAGATCCTGATCGGTGACCTTCGTTGCAGCGAGGTACTTTTTCATGCCGGCCACGGCGAGCGCGCCGGACGGCTCGGCGATTGAACGCGTGTCGTTGAAGATGTCTTTGATCGCGCCGCAGATTTCGTCGACGGATACGACGATGACCGAGTCGACGCACCGCCGTGCGATCTTGAAGGTCTCCTTGCCGACCTGCGCCACTGAAGTGCCGTCAGCGAACTGATCGAGCGTCTCGCTCGGCAGCACGACGCGTCGATTCGCCGCCAGTGCCGCCGCCATGCAGGCGGAACCGTCGGCTTCGACACCGATGATCTTCACGTCGCTGCGCAGGTACTTTACGTAGGCGCCGATGCCGGATATCAATCCGCCGCCGCCGACCGGAACGAAGATCGCATGCAACGGCGCGCTGTGCTGATTCAGGATTTCCATCCCGACGGTGCCTTGCCCCGCGATCACGTCGGGATCGTCGAACGGATGCACGAAGATGTAGCCATGCTTGGCCATCAGTTCGTTCGCGTGGTCGCGCGCATCGTCGAAGTTGTCGCCGTGCAGGATCACGCGCGCACCGAGATCGCGCACCGCGGACACTTTGATCTCGGGCGTGTTGCGGCCCATTACGATATGAGCTTTGACGCCGAGGCGATTCGCAGCCAGCGCAACCCCTTGCGCGTGATTGCCGGCTGACGCCGCGATTACGCCGCGCGCACGATCCGCAGCCGAGAGCTGCGCCATCTTGTTGTATGCTCCGCGCAGCTTGAACGAGAACACGCTCTGCAGATCTTCGCGCTTCAGGAAAATGCGATTGTGCAAACCACGCGACAGCAAGCGTGCTTCGTGCAATGGCGTCTCGATCGCGACGTCGTAAACGCGCGAAGCGAGGATCTTCTTGACGTACCGTTCGAGCATGGGAAGTGCCGGGCGACGAAGCCGCGTCATACTAAAGGGGGAGTGCTATGCCGTCCACACAACTACCCGTTCGTTCGCGAGTGAACAATGAGCGCTGACGCATTCAAGCGCGCCGCTGCAGCGGCGGCCATCGCGCTGATCAAACCGCGCTTGCGCAATGACAGCGTCGTCGGCGTGGGCACCGGATCGACGACAAACGCGTTCATCGATGCATTGGCAGAACTGCGCGGCCAATTCGACGCGGCCGTTGCGAGTTCGGAAGCGTCGGCCGCGCGGCTGCGTGGACACGGCATCACCGTGATCGACTTGAACGCGGCAAACGAAGTGCTCGTCTATGTGGATGGCGCCGACGAGGCGAACCCGCACAAACAGCTGATCAAAGGCGCCGGCGGCGCGTTGACGCGAGAAAAGATCGTCGCCGCATCCGCCCGCGAATTCATCTGCATCGTCGACGACAGCAAACTG
>JANLUG010000373.1:0-3045 GCA_031363335.1 Gammaproteobacteria bacterium | reverse complement strand
GATGCTGACGTCGGTGAGAATTTCGTCTTTGCTGATGGCGTCTTCGTGATTGCCGCTGTGGTGCGTCCACTTGTGGAATTTCTCGGTGATCCACGCGGCCAGCCCCATAGGCGAATCGTTCAGCGCATAGCCGAGCGTTTGCGGTTTGCTGCCTTGAATGTGTTGGTAGCCGACTTCATTCGTCATGTACGCCTGCCGTTCCGTGAGCGCGCGCTGCTCGGCCTCGGTGACGCCGGCCATCGGGTCGTCTTTCGGCGGCCGCGCGAACACGAGATTCAGGTGGATACCCTTCACGTGGTCGCCGCCCAGCGCGCCGAGCCACGTCGTCACGGCCGAACCAACGTCGCCGCCCTGCGCGAAGTAACGCGGGTAGCCGAGCTGATCCATCAGCTGCATGAACAGTTCCGCACAGGCGCGCGGTTGGAAGCCGGGCTGTCGCGGCGCGCGCGAAAAGCCGTAGCCGGGAATCGACGGACAGATCACGTGAAATGCGTCGCGCCAGTCGCGCCCGAATCGCTCCGGTTGCGTCAGCGGTTCGACGATCTTCGCGAATTCGCTGATGGAGCCGGGCCAGCCGTGCGTGATCAGCAGCGGTTGGGCGTGCGTGTTCGTCGAACGCTGGTGAATAAAATGCAGTTCGTGATCGCCGATCGTCATCTTGAACTGGTCGAACCGGTTCAGCTTCGCTTCCTGCGCGCGCCAGTCGAAGTCGTGTCGCCAGTAGCGGCACAGTTCTTTGAGGTATGTGATATCGGTGCCGTACACCCATGGATCGCCGATCTGGTCCGGCCAACGAGCCGCATCGAGACGCGCGTGCAGCGCCGCGATCTCGCTGTCCGGGATGTCGATGCGAAAAGGTGTCGGCATGGTCGGAGTTCCGGTGAGAGGCGAAAAGGATTGTCGGCGGCGCGGACGGATGTTACCAATGCACCGCATCGAACACACCGGAGAGCACGCGTGGCAAAGCAGTTTGCGTCCAAGGCCGACCTCACACCGAAGCAGGTCTCGTTTACCGAACTCGCGCCGGGCGCATATGCGTATACGGCCGAAGGCGACCCGAACACCGGCATCGTGATCGGCGACGACAGCGTGCTGGTGATCGACACTCAGGCGACGCCGATCATGGCGCAGGACGTGATCGACAAGATCCGCTCCGTCACCGACAAACCGATCGAACATATCGTGCTGAGTCACTATCACGCGGTGCGCGTGCTCGGTGCCTCCGCGTACGGCGCGCGCAACATCATCGCAAGCCGCAACACCTACGATCTGATCGTCGAGCGCGGCCAGCAGGATTTCGATTCCGAACTCGGCCGGTTTCCGCGCCTGTTCGAAGGTGTCGATTCGGTGCCGGGCCTTACGTGGCCGAACATCGTCATCGACGGCAAGTTGACGCTGCACCTCGGCAGCTTGGAAGTGCAGATCTGGCACCCCGGGCGCGGCCATACAAAGGGCGACACGATCGTCTGGTTGCCGAAACACAAGGTGTTGTTCTCAGGCGACCTCGTGGAGTTCGGCGCAACCCCGTACACGGGTGATGCTTATCACGAAGACTGGCCTACGACGCTCGATCGATTGCTCGAACTGAAGCCGGAACGGCTCGTGCCCGGCAGAGGCGATGCGTTGACGAGTGCGTCGCGCTCGCGCGATGCAATAGAGGGCACGCGCGCGTTCCTCGCCGACATGTACGGCAGCGTCAAGCAGTTGCGGGCAGCCGGTAAAAGTCTGTCGGACTGCTACAAGGAAACGTATGCGAAGCTCGCGCCCAAGTATGGCCGTTGGGTGATCTTCGAACACTGCTTGCCGTTCGACATCACGCGTTGCTTCGACGAAGCCGGCGAATACCGCGACCCCCGCATCTGGACGGCGGAACGCGACGATCAGATGTGGCACTCGCTGCAGAGCGAGCTCGTCTGACGCTCGCCTGACGAGTGCGTGACGAGATAGGCGCATGCCGAGCCGTCAGAATCCGGTCTATCCGTACCGGCGCAGCGCCGATCAGGATCGCGTCGGACCGCGCCATCACCCGGTCGTCATCGTGGGCGCCGGGCCTAGCGGCCTTACGGCGGCCATCGAGCTCGCGGCGTGCGGAATTCCGGCCGTGATACTCGACGACAACGACACCGTCTCGACCGGTTCGCGCGCGATCTGCTTCGCGAAGCGGACGCTGGAAATCTGGGATCGCCTCGGTTGTGCCGCGCCGATGCTCGAGAAGGGCGTGGTGTGGCAGCTCGGCAAGGTCTTCTTCCGCGACGCGCAGGTGTATCAGTTCAACCTGCAGCCGGAAGGCGGCCACAAGATGCCCGCGTTCATCAACCTGCAGCAGTATTACGTGGAGGAATTTCTGGTCGAACGGATCGGCGAATTGCCCCTGGTCGATTTGCGCTGGAAGAATCGGGTTACGCGCGTCGCGCAACGCGACGACGGTGTGGACGTCGAGGTCGATACGCCCGATGGACGCTACGCGTTGACCTGCGACTACCTGTTGGCCGCGGACGGTGCGAACAGCGTCGTGCGCGAGTCGCAGAATGCAGTTGCGCGTGGGCAGGAATTTCACGATCAATTTCTGATCTGCGATATTTCGATGCAGGCGGATTTTCCGACGGAGCGCTGGTTCTGGTTCGATCCGCCGTTCCATCCCGGCCATTCGGTGCTGTTACATCGCCAACCCGACAACGTCTGGCGCGTCGATTTCCAGATCGGCGCCGACGCGGATGCGGAAGATGCGCTGCGCATGGAGAATATCCGGCCGCGCATCGATGCGATGCTCGGCGGCGACGCGAAGTGGAATCTCGAATGGGCGAGTGCGTATACGTTCCGCTGCCGGAAGCTCGACCGCCTGGTACACGGCCGCGTCTTGTTCGTCGGCGACGCGGCGCACCAGGTATCGCCGTTCGGCGCGCGCGGCGCCAACGGTGCCGTGCAGGGGGTGGAGAATCTGGTCTGGAAACTCGCCCGTGTCATGCGCGGCGATGCACCGCCTGCGTTGCTGTCTACATACGATTCGGAGCGGCAGCGCGGCGCCTCCGAAAATCTGCTGCATTC
>JANLUG010000322.1:0-2321 GCA_031363335.1 Gammaproteobacteria bacterium | reverse complement strand
GTGTCGTCCAAGGTCTGCTGCGGCACGACAAACAGGTCATGCGCGAGCCGGAGGTCGCGGTCGGCGCGCTCGACGACGTCGATTTCGAATGCTGGCAACCCGATCGAGCGGCGACGTTGCTGTTCGTCGTTCGGTGCGGAGAAGTGCTGTTGATTCACAAGCGGCGCGGTCACGGCATCGGGAAGATCAACGGACCCGGCGGCATGGTGGAGGCGGGCGAGACGCCGTTGCAGTGCGCGCTGCGCGAAATCGAAGAGGAAGTCGGCGTGCGCGCGTTGCACGTGACGCCGCTCATCGAGTTGCGCTTTCAGGATACCGACGGCAGCAGCATGCTCGGTTATGCGTTCAAGGCGACGGATTGCACGGGTGTGCCGCGAACCACGGATGAAGCGATCCCGTTCTGGTGTCCGACCGAACGTATTCCGTACGACCGGATGTGGCAGGACGACCTCGTCTGGCTGCGCTATCTGCTCGACGACACACCGATGATTGGTGAGTTTCTGATGCACGACGATCGCCTGGTGGCGCACCGGCTGAGATCGTCATCGATGTCGCAACTGACGCGTCTGACCGACCAGCCCCTCGACCGCCGATAGCCGTTCCCTTCGCCCGGTGGATCTGCTATTCACGCAGGTCGAGGCTCATTTCGACGAGGTGCAGCGTGCGGATCGGAATCTCGGTCACCAGTGCGTTCGATGTCGCCGACGTGCGGGTCGGCGCGCGCTACATGATCGAGCAAGCGCGCGCCGCGCGCGACGCGAAGCTCGATTCGCTGTTCGTCGGCGACCACCACGTGACACCGCGCCCGTACTATCAGAACTCACCGATGCTGGGCCGCCTGTTGGCGGAGTGGGGCGATGGTCCAGCTGGCGCGTTGTACCTGCTGCCGTTGTGGAATCCGGTGCTCGTCGCCGAACAGACGGCGACGCTCGCGTGTATCAACCATGGTCGCTTCATCATGCAATGCGGCATCGGCGGCGATGAGCGGCAGAGCAGCGGCATGGGTGTCGACATCCGGTTGCGCCCGTCGATGTTCGAAGAATCGCTCGAAACCATCCGCGCGTTGTGGCGCGGCGAGAGCGTCACGGTCGACGGGCGCTGGCGGTTGCACAAGAGCCGCATCGCGCCGCTGCCGCCGGAACCGATCGAGGTATGGATCGGCGCGTCGGCGAAAGTGGCGATCGATCGCGCGGCGCGCCTTGGGGATGCATGGCTCGCGGACCCCGGCATGGATTTCGAAACGGCGCAGCGCCGCATCGACGACTATCGTGAGGCGTGCGTGCGCTATAACCGTAAGCCCACTACGATCGCGATCCGCCGCGATACGCACGTCGGCGCGTCGGCGGACGAAGCCCGCCGCACGATGGCGCGTTATCTGCGCAGCGGCTATCGCGGTTTCTCCGAAGACGCGCTGCTGATCGGCGACGTCGAACGCGTAGCTGCGCGAATGGCCGAACTCGGCGCGATGGGCTACACGGACGTCATCATCCGCAACATCAGCGCGGAGCAACCCGAGGCGCTCGCAACCATCGAGCGGCTGGCGCAAGTGCAGGAACGCGTGAGCGCGATCTGATGCCGACCGACCCACGCGTGTGGCTTGTGCGCGCGCAACGACTGCGCGCAATCGCTCAGACCGGTCAGACGTACACGCGCGATCACTACGACCGGGAACGCTTCGACGAACTTGCGACGATCGCGAACGCGATGCTCGCCGATCTGACGGATGCGCCCCTCGAGACCATCGTTGGCATCTATCTGCCGGAAAAAGGCTATCCGACGCCGAAAGTGGATGTTCGCGCCGGCGTGTTCAACGACGCCGGTCACGTGCTGCTGGTTCAGGAAGCCAGCGACGGCCGCTGGGCGCTTCCAGGCGGATGGGCCGACGAACACGACAGCCCGAAGCTCGCCTGCGAACGTGAAGCGCTCGAAGAATCCGGCTATCGCGTCAGCGCGATCAAACTCGCCGCGATCAAAGACCGCTCGATGCATCCGTACACGCCGCCCCGCCTCGAACGCATCTACAAACTGCTGTTCGTCTGTTCTTTAGACGGCGGCGCGGAGGCAACCAGCATCGAGACGACGGCTGCGCGTTTCTTCCCGCGCGACGCGCTGCCGGATCTATCCGTTGGCCGCACACTGCCGGCCGACATCGAATTACTGTGGGCGCACTGGTCGCGGCCGGACTTGGTGTCGTACTTCGATTAGGTGCTGGGAGTTCGGCTTCGATCGGGGTCGAGCGACGCAGACTTCGATCGGGGGTCGAGCGACGGCGGGTCGGTGTGCCGGACACGCTCAAGCCGTCCCTGGGCGCTCTCCCATGC
>JANLUG010000321.1:0-2655 GCA_031363335.1 Gammaproteobacteria bacterium | reverse complement strand
AGCTCGACTCGTCGTTCGAAAGGCTTTCACTCATCGACGCTCCCGCGTTCGACTGCTCTTCTCCCTTGGTTGCCTTCTCCATCTGCCGGTCGGTCTTCACCATCATTCGTTCGAGCCGGGCGCCGAGGTTCAACGCCGCATTGAGCAACATGTCCATGACGACCGGGCCGCCATGACCGTGCAGCTCCGCAACACTCTCTCCGGTAAACGACGTGGGCGCCGGGAACGCGAGCGCGATCCCCTGGTCGATCGATTGCCCTGCGGCATCTTTGAATCGCACGAAGGTTGCAACGCGGGCCTCGATCTCTCGGCCGCAGATGCCTGACAAGATGGTGAGCGCGCGTGGCCCGGAGACTCGCACGATGCCGATGCCGCCGCGGCCCGGCGGCGTTGCAACGGCAGCGATCGTGTCGCGCTCGAGACTGCCGCCGTCGCGATCAGGACTTGGCAGCGGTGTTCGCGCCACCTTCGATCTGGCGAGTGATGAACCATTGCTGAGCCAGCGACAGGAGGTTGTTGACCAACCAGTAAAGGACCAGTCCAGCGGGGAAGAACAAGAACATCACGGTGAACATGATCGGCATGAACTTCATCACGCGCGCCTGAACGGGGTCCGGCACCGGCGGATTCAACGCCTGCGTCAGGAACATCGAGCCGCCCATCAGGATCGGTAGAACGAAGTACGGATCCATCACCGCCAGGTCCTTGATCCAAAGGAAGAAGGGCGCCTGTCGCAACTCGACGCTTTCGAACAACACCCAGTACAGAGAGATGAATACCGGCATCTGCAACAGCATCGGCAGGCAACCACCGAGCGGATTGATCTTCTCCTTCTTGTAGAAGCTCATCATTTCCTGCGAGAGCTTCTGACGATCGTCGGAGTAGCGCTCCTGGAGACGCTTCATCTGCGGCCCGACGCGGCGCATGTTTGCCATCGACCGATAGCTCGCGGCGGACAACGGATAAAGCACGAGCTTCACGATCAACGTCAGCAGGATAATCGCCACGCCCCAGTTGTTGACGACACCGTGCAACCACTTCAATAACTGGAACAGCGGCACGGCGAGCCACCACAGGAATCCGTAGTCGACGGTCAGATTCAGGTTCGGCGCGATCGCTTCGAGGTGGCCCTGGTCCTTCGGACCTGCGTAGAACCGCGATGAAAAGTGTCCGGTCGCGCCGGGCAATACGCTTTGAACGGGACCCGTAAATCCGACGATGTAGTCGCCGTCTTCACGCTTATGTCCGTAATAGCTGTTCTGCTCGCCGGGGTTGGAAACCCATGCACCGATGAAATAGTGCTGCAGAATTGCGATCCAGCCGCCGGTCACCTCGCGGGGAGGGAAAGGCGCTTCGTCGAGTTCGGAGAACTTCAGTTTGTAGTACCGCTCATCGTTCGTTGTCAGCGCGGCACCGAGATACGGTCGCGGTCCGAGCGTGTAAGAGCTGGCACCGCTCAGATCGCGGCTGTCGCGCTTGAGTTGAGCAAACTGCCGCGCCTCGAAAGGATGATCGGACTGATTGACGATCTCATAGCTGACATCGACAACGTATTCGTCTGCCGTGAACTTGAAGACCTTGTCGATTTCGACTGCGTTGGCGAGGGTACGCAACCTCAATTCGCCGCCGCCTCGAAAATCGAATTCGCTGTGCGCTGAGTCGTAGAGTGGACGCGAGCCGCCGCCATCAGGGCCGTCTCGCCCAACGAGTCCGCTTTGTGCGATGTAGACGTGGTCGGGGCGACGGTCGAGCAACAGGAACGGATCGTTCGGCGCTTCGATGCTGACCGGATAACGTGGCAACTGAACGCGCACAATGTCGCCGCCTAGGCGATCGATCCACACGTCCATCGCGCCGGTCGTAACTCTCACCAGACGGTCGGTGACTTCCGCTGCTGCAGACTTGGCGGGGTCGACGGCGTCGTGGTGCTCGGTAGTTGCCGCCTTAGGCACATCGCTCGCGACCTGGCGCGCCTCCGGAAACGCATCAGGCGCATCACCCACCGGTGCGGTTGCAACCGGCGCGCTGGACGTGCCCGGCACGATTCGTCCCTTGATGTAGTCATCGTTCCACGCGAGCACGAGAAGGTAGGCGGTAGCCGCGAGCGCTACCAAGAGCAGAATCCGTTGCATCTCCGCGGTGATCATCGAGGTTCCCCGGGCGCGGGAACTGGATCCAAACCGCCTTCGGTTAGCGGGTGGCAGCGCCCGACCCGCCGAATCGCGAGCCATAGTCCTCGGCCCGCGCCATGCTGTTCGATTGCCTCGATCGCGTACGCGGAGCACGTCGGATGAAATCGACAATGCTGGCCGAAGAACGGGCTCAGGAAATATCGATAGCCGCTGATCATCGCGATGGCTATACGCCTAGGCAGGCCGTTGATCATTCTCTGTTCCAATGGCGGTGACGAGACGCGGCCAGATCGACAGGGCTTCTTTGGACATCGAATCGTTCGACGGCCTGTCGGCCAACTGCACCACGATGTCCACGGTCGGAAGCGTCGATCGATTCACGCGAAACGTCTCCCGCAGTACGCGCTTGACTCGATTTCGATCCACTGCGCGTTTGAGTTGGCGTTTGCCGACGATCAGACCCAAGCGAGCGCCACTCTCACGATTGGCGGTCGCGTAAAGCCGAAAGCATCCGCAACGCAGC
>JANLUG010000462.1:0-12684 GCA_031363335.1 Gammaproteobacteria bacterium | reverse complement strand
ATACCGGCACCGACGTGGCCGCGCGTGCGTCGACGAGATACTGATCGCAACCCTGAAAAAACGCCTCGTCGGTGAGGACCGAGAGGCACGCAGCGCCCGCCGCGGCATAGCTGCGCGCGATCTCCGTCGGGTCGAAGTGTTTGCGAATCACGCCTTTTGAAGGGGATGCCTTCTTCACTTCGGCGATCACCGCAGGATCGCCTGCGTCGACGCGTTCCAAGATCGCTCGAGAGAATCCGCGCACGGGACTTGCGGCACGCGCTCGCGTGATCAGTTCCGCCAGCGGTTGCGCACGGCGTCGCTGCGACACTTCCACGTGCTTGTGCGCCAGTATCCGATCCAACACGGTTTCCGTCACAGCGTCTCACCCATCATCGACGAGATCCGCACCAGTTCGGCTAGCCGCTCTTTGGCCAGGCCAATAGATATCGCGTCGTGCGCCATCGAGACTCCGTTAGCAAGCGATGTTGCAACACCGCTGACGTAAATCGCCGCACCGGCGTTCAGTGCGACGATCTGCGCGGCGGCCGAGTCGGGTTCCTCCAGCGCTTCGTTCAACAGTGCGAGGCTCGCGCGTGGCGAATCGGCTGCGAGCCCGTCGAGCGGCGAGACAGGGATGCCGAAATCGGTAGGTGAGATTCTGAATCGAGTGATCTGGCCGCCTTTCAATTCGACTACTTCCGAAGGTCCGGCGATCGACAACTCGTCCAGCCCGTCTGCGTGCACCAGAAGGACGTGACGGCTCCCGAGTTGCTTCAGTACGTGTGCGAGCATCTCCATACGTTCCGGCGCGAATACGCCGATCACCTGATTCGGTGCGGAGGCGGGGTTCGTCAGCGGCGCCACCAGATTGAAGATCGTTCGTGTACCGAGTTCCTTGCGCGCGGCCGAAGCATGTTTCAACGCGCGATGATGCGAAGGCGCGAACATGAAGCCGACACCTGCGTCGCGGATGCAGCGGCCGATCTGTTCCGGCGTCAGATTCAGATTCACCCCGGCGGCTTCGAGAACGTCCGCGCTGCCGCTCTTGCTGGTCATGCCGCGATTGCCGTGCTTCGCCACGTGCGCGCCGGCCGCCGCGGCGACGAATGCGGCGGCAGTAGATATGTTGAACAGCTTCGCCCGGCCGCTGCCGCCGGTGCCGCAGGTATCGACCAGATACGGCTGTGCAACGACCACCTTCTCCGACAGACCGCGCATCGCATCGACTGCGCCGGTGATTTCGTCGACGGTCTCGCCTTTCACCTTCAAGCCCATCAGCACGGCGCCGATCTGCGCGTCCGTCGCGGCGCCCGTCATGATCGATTCGAACAGCGCTCGCGACTCTGCTCGCGACAGATCCTGTCGTTCACCGAGCTGGGCGATCCGCAGCTGAATGTCCTCGTTAGCCATCTCGGTTCACGCGGAGACGGGTGTCTGCAAGAAATTGCGCAACAGGTCGTGGCCGCATTGGGTCAGGATCGACTCTGGGTGAAATTGCACGCCCTCGATCGGCAGGCTGCGATGCCGCACCCCCATGATTTCGTCGACGCTGCCGTCGTCGTGCTGCGTCCACGCGGTCATCTCGAGGCAGTCCGGCAGCGTGTCCCGTTTCACTATCAGCGAGTGGTAGCGGGTTGCCTCGAACGGCATCGGCAAGCCGTCGAATACGCCGGCATTGACGTGATGGATCATCGACGTCTTGCCGTGCATCACCTGTCGCGCGCGAACCACCTCGCCACCGAAGACGGCACCGATGCATTGATGGCCGAGACACACGCCGAGTAGCGGGATGCGCCCGCCGAAGGTACGAACCACGTCCATCGAGATGCCCGCTTCCGTGGGTGTGCACGGACCCGGCGAAATGACGATGAACTCCGGATCGAGTGCGTCGATTTCAGCCAAGGTGATTTCGTCGTTGCGGTGCACGACCACGTCGGCGCCGAGTTCGCAGAGGTATTGCACGACGTTGTAGGTGAACGAATCGTAGTTATCGATCATCAACAGCATTTGAAAGCCATCCTTTGAGACGAAAGCGAATTGAAACTCTTCGACGAGCCGGAAATCGGGCGGCCGGAGCCTTCGTTCGCGGGTCGAGGAATGGGTTAAGCGTGTAGGTCGAGGCGTGATGGGCGGGTCGCCCACCATTGCATCGCCCGACGGGACGTCGAGAGGCGGAGCGTGTGCAATGACGGCTTTCGAATCATTGGGCGCTTATAAGGGTTTCCGGTGTTTGGCGCAATGTTTTTGCAGGCGATCGGGTAACGGGCAGTAACAAACTGATACACCAAATCGGGCGTTCCTCGATGCGATTATCTAGTTGCATTGGGTCGCGAACTGTATACTCCGCTCCCAATTCCTCAATCAAATTCGATACCCGCCAACCATCGCCTGCACCTTCAGCGTCATCCTAATCGCGGTCGCTGACCAAGGCGTAGAAACCCTCAAAACCAAATGAAAATCCTGATTGCGCTCCTCGTAGTGTGTTTGGGTTCCGCAGCCTTCTGGGCCTCTTTTGATCATCCTCTACCCGCCCCCGACTGGTCCGGGAAGCTGGGTGGCATTTCGTACAACCCGAGTGGGCTGTACGACAAGAAAAGCTTCGACGAGCCGGTGCCGGAATCGGTCATCCGCGAAGACATGAAGCAGTTGTCGACGTTGACCGACCGGATCCGGACCTATTCGGTCGCCCGTGGACTCGACAGGGTCCCGTATGTCGCAAAAGAGTTCGGCATAAAGGTGACGCTGGGGGTCTGGTTGAGCGACGACCGGTTGCTGAACGAGGCCGAGTTGGCCCGTGCGATCGAAGTCATTCGCGACAATCCGGACGTGGTAGACCGGGTCATCGTCGGCAACGAGACGGTACTTCGCGGTGAGCTCACCGCGAGCGACGTGGTCGCCTACATTCATCGCGTCACGAACGCGATCGCGAATCCCAAGGTGGAAGTCGGCACAGCCGACGTCTGGAGCGTCTGGCTCAAGTACCCGACACTGGCGCAGGGCAGTGCGTTCGTCGGCATTCACCTGCTGCCCTACTGGGAAGGCATCGCCGCCAGCCAGAGCATGGGCTACATCGCCGATCGCTACGCGATGATCAAGAAGGCGTTTCCGGACAAGAAGATCGTAATCGCCGAGACCGGCTGGCCCTCGGAAGGCCGCGTCAAGAAAGGTTCGGTGCCGTCGGACTCGATGGAAGCCTTTTTCATCCGCAAGTTCCTGAAGCTCGCGGCTTCGAACAACTACGACTACTACATTATCGAGGCGTACGACCAGCCCTGGAAGGCGAAGCAGGAAGGCGCGGTCGGTGCGTTCTGGGGGTTATTCAATGCCGACCGGACACCGAAATTCGAACTAACGGGTGGCCTGTCGTCGTTCCCGCAGTGGCCGACGTTTGCGACGTCGGCCGCGCTTGGAATACTCGCCGTAGGCGTCTCCGTGCTTGCGTCGATCCCGGCGGTTGCATTGTCAGGCTATCTATTGCTCGGCGGTATCGTCGGATTCGTCGTCTCGGGAATCGTGTTCATCATCGATGCGCTGTCGTTGCGCTACGTCGATTGGGGCACGGTAGGCGGCGCCATCATGGTGATGCCGGCGGTGCTGTTCACCGCGATCGTGCTGCTCACCGAAACGGCGGAATGGGCATTGAGTCTCTGGCGCGTTCGACGCAAGTCGATGCCGATGGTCGACTTCGGCGGCACGCCGCGCGTCTCGATCCACGTGCCGATCCACAACGAACCGCCGCAGATGGTGATTGGAACACTGGATGCGTTGGCGCGTCTCGACTACCCCGATTACGAAGTGATCGTGCTCGACAACAACACAGCTTCGGAGGCCGACTGGCGTCCCGTTGAGGCGCATTGCCGCGCGTTGGGTGCACATTTCCGCTTCTACCACTTCGATGGGATGAAGGGCTTCAAAGCCGGCGCGCTGAACAAAGCGCTCGAGCTGACCGATCCGACTGCCACCTTCATCGGCGTCATCGACAGCGACTATCAGGTTTCGCCGGAGTGGCTGAAGACCGTCGTGCCGGCGTTCGGTGATCCGCAAGTCGCGCTGGTACAAGCGCCGCAGGACTACCGCGACGCAGACGAGAGCCTGTTGAAGAAGTGCTGTTATGAAGAGTACCGGGGCTTCTTCCACGTCGGCATGGTGGAGCGCGATGAGCACAACGCCATCATCCAGCACGGCACGATGTGCATGGTGCGCCGCACCGCGCTTGCCGAAGTCGGCGGCTGGGCGCCGTGGTGCATCACGGAAGATACCGAACTCGGCCTGCGCCTCTTCGAGGCCGGCTACGTCGCTCACTACACGTCGAAATCGCTCGGCCGCGGCCTGATGCCCGACACGTATGCCGCCTATAAGGGGCAACGCTATCGCTGGGTTTACGGTGCCATGCAGATTCTCAAGCGCCATGGGCCGGTGCTGTTCGGTCGCGCCAGCAAGCTGACAGTTGCGCAGCGCTATCACTTCATCGCCGGCTGGTTGCCGTGGTTCGCCGACGCGTTTGCGTTGATCTTCTCGGTTCTGGCGGTGGTATGGACCGGCCTCATGGTCGCGGCGCCGAAGTACTTCGACGTGCCGTTGACGGCGTTGTCGTCGACCGCACTAGCGCTGTTCACGATCAAGACGATCAAGACGATCGTGCTGCACCGGGTCAAGGTCGGCGGCGGAATCCGCGGCTCGATTGCCTCTGCCGTTACCGGTTTGTCGCTTGCCTACATCGTTGGCAAAGGCGTGCTGTCCGGACTCGTGACGTCATCGAATCCGTTCGTGCGCACGCCGAAGTGCGAAGAGTCGGCGCCGTTCTCCAGCGCGTTGCGGATGAGCGCGGCCGAATCGTTGATGCTGGTTGCGATCACGCTGGCGTTTATAGCGACAGTGATGGTCACGCGGGTCGATGACCCCGCCGAGCAAGTGTGGGCGATCGCGCTTGCGGTTCTGGCGGTGCCTTATGCGGCGGCACTGACCGTCGCGATCGGTTCCTGTGTCAAGCCGGCGCGTCGTCCGGTGCTCGCGCCGGAGATCACACCGACACCCGCTTACCGCAACTCGGATATGGATCTGGCTGCTTGAGCAGCCAGTACACCCAAGGCGAGAGGAGAGAAACGCATGAACGGACGACAACTGACGGGCGCCGCATTCGCGATGGCAGCAGCGAGCTTCTTTGCCGTGATGCCGGCCACTGCATCTGACGGCGTTGCCCCGGCCGCAACTGCGGCGGGCGTACATTGTTACGGCGTGAACAGCTGTAAAGGCCACAACGACTGCAAGACCGACCAGAACGCCTGCAAAGGTCAGGGCTCGTGCCAAGGTAAAGGCTTCGTCGGCATGAAATCCGCCGAAGAATGCACCAAGGCCGGCGGTAAAGTCGGCAACTAGTCGATTTGCGACTTACGAAGGGCGGCCGGTGCCGCCCTTCGTTTTGACCACCCCTGAAGTTCTGGATCACGTTCGATGACCGAGCGAGGCTGCCTGGGTTTTGGGTTGGGGCTGCGCGCCCCTTACTACGATCAGATCCTCGCCGAGCAACCACGCGTCGACTGGTTCGAGATTCTCTCCGAAAACTACCTGGTTCCCGGCGGCAAGCCGCTGCACTACCTCAATCGTGTGCGCGAGTGCTATCCGGTCGTGATGCACGGGGTTTCCCTCTCGATCGGCGGCGTCGACCCGATCGATATCGACTACCTCGCGCAATTGAAGACGCTGGCCGAGCGCGTCGAACCCGAGTGGATATCCGATCATCTGTGCTGGACCGGCCTTGGCGGACACAATTTCCACGATCTGATGCCGTTGCCATATGACCGCGCCGCGGTCCGACAGGTGGCGGACCGCGTCCAACGGGTGCAGGACTTTCTCGGCCGCCGGATTTTGCTGGAAAACGTCTCGAGCTATCTCGAGTACCACCAGTCCGAAATGCCCGAGTGGGAATTTGTCGCTGCGGTCGCTGAGGCGGCCGACTGCCGGTTGCTGTTGGATATCAACAACGTGTACGTCAGCTCGGTCAATCACGGCTTCGACCCATTGACGTACGTGCAAGCAATTCCGCGTGAGCGCGTGCAGCAAATACACCTCGCCGGACATCGCGATCACGGCAACTACATCATCGACAGTCATGATCAACCGGTTGTTGACGCCGTATGGACGCTTTACGGACAAGCCCTCGAACGTTTTGGTTCCGTCGCGACGATGATCGAACGCGACGACAACATGCCGCCGCTCGGCGATTTGTTGGCGGAGCTTGATCGGGCAAGGACCGTATCCCGCCTCGTGTCGGAGGCAGTGTGACGTCGTTAGCGGATCTGCAGAACGACTTCGGGAGATTCCTGCTGGATGGTAACGATCGCATCGTCGGCTCGGTGGCGAGTACGCCGGGGCTCGATACAACTTTGCGTCTGCAGATTTACGCCAACGCTTACCGGACAAGATTCGCCGAGGTATTGGCGAACGACTTCCCCGCTTTGCGAGCGTTTCTTGGAATCGGCCCCTTCAAGGATTTGTCGGAAGCCTACATCGTGGCGTGCCCGTCGACGTCCTTCACGTTGCGCGAATTTGGCCGGCGGCTGCCGTGGTTCATTGAGTCGAGAAGCGGCCTTTCGGTGCGCGCCTTCGCTGCGGAGTTGGCCGCGTTCGAATGGGGGTTCGTCGATGCGTTCGATGCGGTGGATGAAGGCGCGGTCGGCGTCGCGGAAATGGCCGGAATTCCGCCGGAAGCCTGGCCGAGGCTGGAGTTGGAGAGCCATCCTTCCGTGCAGGTCGTACCAACGCGATTCAATACGCCGAGGATCTGGAATGCTGTGAAAGCGCAGGAAGTGTTGCCGCGGGCAGTGGAGCAGACGGACGCCGCGGCCTGTTTGATCTGGCGTCAGGAACTGACATGCGTTTTCCGATCGATGCAACCGATCGAGTTCGCGGCCTGGCGTGTGGTGGCGCGCGGCGAGAGCTTCGCGGCGATGTGCGACGCACTGATCGATTGGCTGCCGGCGGACGAGATTCCGATGCGCGCGGCGTCGCTGTTGCGTACCTGGCTGATCGAAGGACTCGTCGGGGCGCTGCGCGCGCCCTAGGCGCTGGCGGCTTACAGCATCGAGTGCATTTCCCGCTCAGCATCCTCGGCGAGGTGCGGCCCGCGTTCTGCGGTTGCGAACGCAATGCCGGTGGCGGCCATCGTCCACACCGTTAGCGCTCCAGTCGGCAAGTCGGTAATCATCGATGCGATCAATCCGGTCGCGTAACCGATTGCGCCCACAGCGTATGCCTTCGCCGTTCTGTGTCGTACTGCCTTCCGGGTTGCGAGCGCGGGAATGATCAGCGTCGAAAACACCAGGTAAACGCCGACGATCTGCACCGACGCCGTTACTGATAGCCCGAACAGCAGATAGAAGCCCATCCGCCCCAGACGTTGCGCGCCGGCGCCGAACCACGCCACCAGCACCGCGACGGTCAGCGCCGTCACCGCACCGATCTGCGGGTAGTTCACCCAGAGGATCTGACCGACCAGCAGATCCTTCAGATATTCGCCGGCGTGAACATTCCCGGCGAGCAGCAGTACCTGCAGGGTTGCCGCGAGCACGAATACCGTTCCGATGATGCCTTCCTGAATGTCCGGCCAGCGGCGTTCCGTCCACGTCATGAACAATGCGCCGCTCAGTGCAGCCGTCAGCGCCGAGATCTGAACGGCATAGCCGCCCGACGGCAGACCGAAGAAGTCTGCCGCGATGACCCCTACACCGGCGATTTGTGCGATGGCGATGTCGATGAAGACAATGCCTCGACGCAGCACTTGAATGCCGAGCGGTACGTGAGTTGCGGTTACGAGAAGCCCGGCGAGCAGCGCGGGAACCAGAATGCTGAATTCGATGGCTTGCACGTCAGTGCCTCACTTTTTCAAGGCGCTCGATGATGTCGTCGAACAGGCCGAACAGGTCCTTCGCGCCGGGTGTTCCCCCGACCGTGTACGGCAGATCGACGAGCGGAACGTGCGTATGTTCCGAAAGCCACTGCGGCGCTTTCGGGTCGGTGTACATGCTGCGCGTGATCGCGTCGGCGCCGTCGCGCTGAATCCGGTCGACGAGTTCCGCCAGATAGCCTGCGCTCGGCGGAATGCCGGGTTTCGGTTCGATGTCCATCACCTCGACCATACCGAGCCAGTGGATCAGGTAGACCGAATCCTTGTGGTATGGCACTAGGCGCATGCCTTTGAGTGGCTGCGCTTGCGCTTCCCATTTGACGATCGCCGCGTGCCAGCGCGTCTGGAAATCTTCGCCGCGTGTGGCGTAGAACGCAGCGTTCTTAGGATCAACCTTCGCGAGCCGATCGCCGACGACCGTCGCGACCTTCGCGATGTTATGCGGGTCGAGCTGAATGTGTGGATTGCCGCTCGGATGGATGTCGCCCTCGGCACGGTCGAGGCGCGTCGGAACTTCCAGGCGGTCGACGTATTCTGCAGCCGCGATGTAGCCCGCTGTACCCGGCTGCACGTTGCGATTGCCTGATGTTTGCATCAATACCGGCAACCAGCCGGTCTCGAGCTCTGCGCCGGTGCAGATGACCAGGTCGGCGCTGCGCATGTGCGCGACGAGACTCGGCCGCGCCTCGATGCGGTGAGGATCCTGTAACGGGCTCGACGCCTGGTATACCGAGACCTTGTCGCCGCCGAGCTCCTGAGCGAGCGACGCCCACTCCGGTAGGCACGCAAAGACGTTGATTGCCGCGTGCACCGGCGACGATGCGATCGTCGCCACTAACAGTCCGGCGAGAATGCGAAATCGAATCATGTGAATCACCTCGTGCGGGACTGTGAGTTAAAACTTGTGCGCGCCGTGTGCGCCGAGACTCATGATGTATTGCAGCGACAGCTCGTCGTCGGTATCGGTGAAGCGCGCCTGATCCCAGGCGTATTGCAATCGCAGCCGCGAAAATTCCGATGGCGAGAAGTCGACCATCGTCGTGGTTCGCCGCGGATCGTGGTCGGCGAGAGTCGGGAACGCGGTACTCGGCAATAGACCGCTGCGCACGAGACCGATGTCGGTGCTGCCGGAGTCGAGGTGGTCATAGCGCGCGCCGAATCGCCAGCGCGGCATGAACTGATACACCGCCTGCGCGTACCAGCCGTTCTGATCGGAGTTGTAGTTGCCGGCGACGTCTTGCGGTCCGTCCAGATCGAACGTCAGCGAGCCGTTCTCGTTGCGGTGGAAATACTCGGCCTGCAGCTTGAAATTGTGTTCCACCGAATTGCCGTCAGGCGCCCACTTCCAGACGAAGTCCAAGCCCCACATGTCGGTGTCGCCAGTGAACGAATCGGTTACGGGAGCGCCGAACTGGTCGAGATCCTGATACGTGCGTTGGTTCGCTTTCGATCGGTATATCGTGGCGCCGAGTAGATAGCTGTTGCTGAAGCCAACGTCTCCACCGAGGTGCGCGAAAGCCATCATTGCGTTTGGCCCGTTCTTGCTCCGGTCGGTGCCGGGAAACTGATCGCCGAGACCGAGTTCGACGCCAAGTTCGATCAACAACGACGTCGGCGCGACCCAGCGCGCCTGCAGGCCGTCCTGCTTGAGTTGACCGCTGAAGAACGCTTGCAGCGCGAGCGGTGCGTCGACGAAGTCCCACGCATGCGCGTGAATCTCGTTCAGGTAGCCGAAGTCCGAAAGGAACCGGCCGAATTTGATCGTGGCGCCCGGTATCAAGCCGACGTGGCTGACGAATGCCTCTTCGACCGACGTGCCGTTGTCGCCTTCGAATGCGCCGACGAAGTAACCGGAGAAGTACGGATCGATGTTGGCAGCCAGCGTCAGTTCGGATTCGCCCAACTGAAAACTGCGACCTGGTGGGCCGACGTCGCCGTTCGTTGGAATGAAGCCCCCGATCTGATAGTTCGCCGGATCTTCGGATTGTTGGCCGTAGGTTCCGGTGAGAATCAGCGATTCGGCCGGATTGAATTCGTTGCCGGAACTACCGCCGCTCGCCTGCGCCAATGGTTGCTGCACGAACGGCGCGGGTTCGCTCGGCATGTTCCGTTCGACCGCCGTTTCCGTGGTTTCCGCTGCCGCCAGCCGTGCCTCGAGTGCGCCGATGCGCGCCTCGTAGTCGCTGCGCAGCACCGCCATCTCGTTGCGCAACTGTTGGATATCGGAATCAGTGGCCGCGTCGGCGAACGGCACATGAGCGGCAGCGACGACGGTCAGCCCCGCGACGAGTTTTCTCGCATTCATGGAATGGTGTCCTCAACATGAATTCACGACGCACGGCGCGGTGAGCGCGGTACGACCCAAGGAGAATTCAGCTGAAGGACGGTGGGGCGCGGGACTGGAACGCCGTTGTGGTACGGCGAACCGAACGGAAGTCGACGGTGGTGAGTAATAAAGCCGACGCCGTCGGATCGAACGAGATCACTACGCCGGTGGGTACGATCGATGACAGCTGTCCGAATGTCGAGCATTTCGCGCACAGCGTCGTATGCGAGATGCCGTCCTTCGGCGTGTCGGGTCCGAGATGCGACAACTCGTGCGCCTGAGCCGCCTGCTGAGCAAACAGCAGCGTCAATGCCAGGAGCA
Source organism: Gammaproteobacteria bacterium (assembly GCA_031363335.1). GTDB lineage: Bacteria > Pseudomonadota > Gammaproteobacteria > Pseudomonadales > Azotimanducaceae > DATJGR01. The sequence continues at coordinate 2,152 of JANLUG010000462.1, read as the reverse complement.
GAGGGAGCGTGCGCGACGCGGTCATGACAGGTCCGAGAAAAAGCGGAGCGAGTGTAACGCGATCAGGGTTGTGCGGAAACGTCGGCGACCCACGCACCGATCAGCCAGCGCGAAGATCCAATCTGCACGGCAACGGCATTGCCGCCGCGTTCGGCGGTTTGCTCGATCCACGCGTTGGCTGCATCGGCGGAGTCGAATCGTTTGGGGAGAATCGCGACCGCGCGGATGCCGGGGAAATGCGCTTGCGACATCGGCGGTGTAGCCAGACTGCGCGAAAGGAAGAATCCACGGACCATACCGTCCGCGCCGACCAGCTCATGCGTTACGAATCGCATTGTGTACGTTGCCTCAGTTCGATGCGCCGGGCGTGTCCCACGGTTCGTTGCTCGGTCTGATGCCTTTGTCCATCAAGTACTGCGTGAGTTCCCGCTTCGCTTCGTCCGCTGATGCAAAAGGTCCCTCGTTGCCGCCTTCACGGGTAGTGAAGTACCACTTCCCATCGACGACGAAGTATCGATCGCTGCGAAAAACGTTGAGATCTTTCGAGTCTGATTCGCGTTTCATCGCGGTACCGCTCGACGGAGGCGGCGAGAGTGTAACTCAGCTTTCGATCGCGTATCGTCGGCCAATCTCAGGCTATGCGGATGGTCACAGAAATGATGGATCGTAGCGAAACGAGTCTCGGCGTTGCTCGCGCGATGATCGATGCGTGGCGCTCGCTTGACTGGGTTCGCGTCGCCAACACATTCACGGAAGACGGCGTTCTGCAGGTGGTGCCGTTGAAGCCGTATGTGGGAAGAGTCGCTATCAAGGCGCACCTCGACCAGATCGCGTCCGGCATCGAACGTCTCGATTTCAAGATCAAGCATCTGAATGCGATCGGCCACACCGTGTTGTTCGAGCGCGCGGACGAGTTCGTGTACAAGGGGCGCTCGGCGAGCGTGCCGGTAGTGGGAGTGATGGAAATCTCTGACGGACACGTAAAGGCGTGGCGCGAATACATGGATCTCGCGACGATGGCGAAGGCAATGGGTTCTTGAGCGGAGGCTCTCATGACGCGGACGTTCTACAACGAAGGATCGCGCGCGATCCAGGACCGGTTCGACAGCCGTCGCCTCGCCGACCGGTTGGAGCAGGTGACGCTGCGGCGCGCATTCACCGATGACGACAAAGCGTTCATTTCGCGCGCACCGATGTTCTTTCTGGCCACCGCGGATGCGGATGGGCACCCGGACTGTTCGTACAAAGGTGGCCTGCCGGGATTCGTGCAGGTCGTGGACGATGTGACGCTCGCGTTCCCGAGCTACGACGGCAATGGTCAGTATCGCAGTCTCGGTAACCTGACGGTGAATCCGCACGTTGGCATGTTGTTCATCGACTTCGAGGCGACGAAGCGGATCCGGGTGAACGGCGTTGCGTCGATCGATGACGCGGATCCGCTGCGAGCCGTCTATCCCGATGCGGATCTGATCGTGCGCGTGCGCGTGGAAGAGATTTTTCCGAATTGCCCGCGCTACATCCACAAGATGCAGATAACCGAGCTGTCGGCGTATGCGCCACGCCCGAACTACGAACCGCCGGCACCGGCGTGGAAGCAGATGGAAGTGTTCCGCGACCACCTTCCGTCCAACCCGCCCAAGCGATAACGGTTTCTAACGACCCAACCGTTGGGCTAAGGTGTGCCTCGTCGATTCCAAACTGGAGGGCGAGGAATGGCGAGCTTCATGGCACCCCTGAACAACTACACGTACGCAGCGCTGCGCATCGTAACGGGACTGTTGTTCATGTTTCACGGTTCACAAAAACTGTTGGGCTGGCCGGTCGAACCGATGGCCGGAATGCCGGCATTCATCACCTATGTCGCCGGGCCGATCGAGCTCATCGGCGGCGCGTTGGTGATGGTCGGGCTGATGACGCGCTGGGCGGCTTTTGTGTGCAGCGGTCTGATGGCGGCGGCCTACTGGATGGCGCACGGCACCAAGGGCTTGTATCCGATGCTCAACGGCGGTGAACTCGCGATCGTGTTCTGCTTTGCCTTCCTGTACATCTCATCGCAAGGCCCGGGTATCTGGAGCCTGGATGCGATGCGCGGCAAGCGCTGATCGTTAGATCTGTATGGTCGGGCCGTGCGGGCGGTCGGGATGGGCCGGCG